>NZ_JBRRCU010000003.1:0-143505 GCF_056759195.1 Stenotrophomonas sp. STEN083
GAGCAAAGCAGGCGCAAAGCAGGAGCAGAGCAGGAGCAGAGCAGGAGCAGGAGCAGGAGCAGAGCAAGAGCAGAGCAAGAGCAGAGCAGAGCAGAGCAGAACCACCGTCGAACGACTTGCCTGGTGATTCAGCCCTGCACGTCGCCGGTAATGCCCAAATCCAATCGTCGTTGCCACAGCGCATGCATGCCGCGCGCAGCCAGATCTTCCGGGTGTCTTTGCACGCCGATGCCCCAGGAAATCAGCGCCTGGGCATACAGTGCCAGCAGGCGGTCATTGCCAATCAAATGCACCTGCGACAGACGCGGTGTGTGCTCGAGTACGCCGGAAGAAAGTATCTCGTGTCCGATAAGCAGGCCGGACAGGTACGACGGCAAGGCGTTGCCTTCCAACTGGTTGAACAGGCCCAGCGTGCGTACGCCGAAAAGGTGATGCAGAAGTCCGCCCTTGTGGCGGCTGCGTTTGAGTCCACTTTCAAATGCCCAGGCGTCGAAGCGGCTGTCGTCTTCGGGCATCAGCTTGCCCAGCAGGCTGTGGTTACGCAGCACCGCGTACAACTCGCCCGTCATCGCCGTGGTCAGGCGGCGTATCTGGCCATCAGCGATCGAAACCCATTTGCTATGCGTGCCGGGCAGGCAGACAACATGATTGCCACGCGGCAGCACTGCCAACAACGCGGCCAGCTGGGTTTCTTCGCCGCGCATTACATCGGGTACAGCGTCGCTGTCGGTGTCACTTATACCTGGCACGATCCAGAGCGCGCGCCCAGCCAAGGTGGGTGCCTGCAGCGGCACCAAGGCAATGGCGAGGTCGTCGATGCCGGCGGGGCAGGGCAGGTAGGGCACCTCCTGCCAACCGCTGCGGCTGCCGACCATACCGGACAGGATCAACAACGGGTCATCCCAGCCGGCAATCTCTTCCGCCAGCACCGCTTCAAACTGTCCGGTACTGGCTTGCAGGCCGCGTTCGCTGCGGCGGCGCTCGCAGACATGACCGTTCTCATCCAGGCGGTACAGGCGCAGGCTGCTGGTACCCCAATCGACGGCGATCATGGCAACTCCACGCGGTCTACGCTTGCCTTCAGTTGCGGGTGCTCCCAGACAAAAATTCCGCCCGCGCTTGGCTGCGCGCTCAATGCAGTCGCGTCCAGACCCTCGCGGGCACTACTGATGTACAGCGCGCCTGGGGCCAGCACGCAGCAGGAGGCGTGTTGGGTGGGGATGTGGATCTGCTGCTCGATGCGGCCATCAGCGGAATAGCAGGTAACCCGGCCCGCGCCCCACTGTGCGTTCCAGACCCTGCCTTGGACGTCGACCACGGCGCCGTCAGGTTCGATGCCGGGTTCACTCACGCTCGCAAATGCCTGTAGGTCTTCAACCTGTGCGCCGTGCGGGTCATAGCGACCAGTGATGATGTTGGCCTGCGGAGAGTCGCAGAAATAGATGCGCTCGCCGCCGGTGCTGAAGCAGATCGCGTTTGGAATCGTGGCAGGTGGCAAGGGCAAGAGACGCAGGCCCTTGCCGGCGCTCCATTGGTAGAAGCTGCCGCCGCGGCGTCCGTCAGCGTAGTCGCTCTTGGTGCCGAACACGAAGTTGCCGTGGCGGTCGGCGCGACCATCATTGATGCGGGTATTGCGATTGTCTGCTTCCACCAGACTCAGCAGCTGTAGATTGAGCTCGCTGTCCTGCAACTGCGCTTCCGGGTCGGCAACATACAAGCCGTTGGCCAGGCCGAGCAGCAAGCGGCCGTCGCTTGCCAATGCCAGGCAGCCCAGCGGCTCATGCAGCTGCCAATATTGGCTGCGGGTGCTGACTGGATCGTAACGCCACAGGCGTGCAGCGAGGATGTCGGTCCAGTACAGGACATTGCGGCGGTCGCACCAGAGGATGCCCTCGCCCAGCTCACAACGGCTGTCTACCAGCAGTCGTGCGTCGGCTACTGCTGGCTCCGACACTTGTGCACTCACCATTCGGCGACGCTGCCGTCGCTGTGGCGCCACAGCGGGTTGCGCCAGCGCGGCGGGTTCTTGTTTGCTTCGATCAAGCGTGCTTCGTCGATCTCCACGCCCAGGCCCGGTTTGGGCAGGGCGGCGATACAGCCCTGCGCGTCACAGGCGAAGTCGTCCTTGTTGATGACGTAATCCAGCAGGTCGGCGCCTTCGTTGTAGTGGATGCCGATGCTTTGTTCCTGCAGCACCGCGTTGTGGGCGACGAAGTCGAGCTGCAGGCAGGCGGCCAGCGCCACCGGGCCGAGCGGGCAATGCGGTGCCAGCGCAACGTCATGTGCCTCGGCCATGGCGGCGATCTTGTGGCATTCGCTGATGCCGCCTGCGTGCGACAGGTCCGGCTGCAGGATGGCCAGGCCGCCGGCTGCCAGCACCGGCTTGAACTCGGTGCGTGAATACATACGCTCGCCGGCAGCCAGCGGAATGCTGCTGATCTCCGACAACGGGCGGTAGTACTCCCACTGTTCCGGCAGCACCGGCTCTTCGACGAACAGCGGGCGGTACGGTGCCAATTCCTTCAGCAGCACCCGTGCCATTGGTGCACTCACCCGGCCATGGAAGTCGATGCCGAAATCCACGCTGTTACCGAGTGCGTCGCGGATGGTTGCGACTTTCTCGATGGCGCTGTCTACGGCGCGGGGGCTGTCGATCAATTTCAGTTCTTCGGTGCCATTGAACTTGAAGGTGTCGTAGCCCAGTGACTTGTAGTGCCGCATCTGGTTGACGATATCGGCCGGACGGTCACCGCCAACCCAGCGGTAGGTTTTCATGCGGTCACGCACCAAGCCACCGAGCAGTTGGTACACCGGTACGCCCAGCGCTTTTCCCTTGATATCCCACAGCGCCTGGTCGATGCCGGCGATGGCACTCATCAGGATCGCGCCGCCGCGGTAGAAGCCGCCGCGGTACAGCACTTGCCACAGGTCGTTGATACGCGCCGGGTCCTTGCCGATCAGGTAGTCGCCGAGCTCATGCACGGCCGCTTCCACGGTGGCGGCACGGCCTTCGATCACCGGCTCGCCCCAGCCGCTGATGCCTTCGTCGGTTTCGATCTTGAGGAACAGCCAGCGCGGCGCAGCCTGGTAGGTGGTCAGACGCACGATCTTCATGCCGAGTAGTCCAGATAGGCCTGGCGGAAGGCACGTGCGTTGTCGCGCGTTGCCTGCACCGACTGGCCGGGTTGATAAAGGTCACCGCCGGTGCCCGCACCCTGACAACCAGCGGAAAGATAGCTGGCCAAGGTGCTGGGGGAGACGCCACCGACGGCGAAAAGAGGTACGGGCGGCAGCACGCTGCGCAGGGCACGGATCAGTGCGGGGCCGTGAACGGATGCGGGGAACAGCTTCAGCATCTGCGCGCCTGCGTGCAGCGCCTGGAATGCTTCGCTGGCGGTGGCAAAGCCGGCCGCCACCAGCAGCCCTTCGGCGACCGCGCGTTGGATCAGCTGCGGGTCTGTATTCGGGGTGACCATCAGCCTGCCGCCGGCATGCAACAGTGCGTCGATATGCTCGGGCAGCACCACCGTGCCAGCGCCGATGCAGGCGTGCTGGCCATGGCGCTGCACGCTTTGCTGCACGCTTTGCTCCCAGCCCGGCGAGTTGCTGGGAATCTCGATCGCGTCGAAACCTTCCTCGACCAGCGCATCGACATGCGCGTCCACCTCGCTCGGGGTGATGCCGCGGAGGATGGCGATCAAGGGCAACTGGAAGGGCAGGCTGGTCATGTCAGTCGTGGTACACCTGTGAGCGGCCACCATCGATCAGGATGTCGGTGGCGTTGATGAAGCGTGCTTCGTCGCTGGCCAGGAACAGCGCGGTATACGCCACTTCTTCCGGTCTGCCGATGCGCTTGGGTGGCAGCAGCGCAGTCTGGCGTTCACGGGCACCGGGCTCGCGCTCGAACCACGCTTCGATGCGCGGGACCAGAATCAGGCCTGGCGAAATCGAGTTCACGCGGATGCCGTACGCGGCGTACTCGATGCCGAGCGAGCGGGTCATGCCGATCAGTGCGTGCTTGGCCACCGGGTACGGAAACGCACCGGGGATGATCTTGTGGCCATGCACCGAGGCGATGTTGACGATGGCGCCGGCCTGTTGCGCGACCATGCCGGGCAGCACGGCCTTGCACAGCTGCCAGGCACCTTCCAGGTTCAAGGCGAAGCAGCGCTGCCACTGCGCGTCATCCAATGCCAGCGGATCGGAGAACACATCGGCGCCGGCATTGTTGACCAGCACATCGATGCGGCCGTGCCGGGTGAGGGTGGCTTCGATCAGGCCGCGCATCGCCGCGGCATCGGTGATGTCGCCCTGCAGCAACTCGAAGCCGTCGCCAGCGCTGGGGGTCAGGTCGATACCGACCACCTGCGCACCCTCGTTGACGAACAGGCGCGCGATGGCCGCGCCAATGCCGCTGGCAGCACCGGTCACCACCGCCACCTTGCCGGACAGGCGCCCACTCATCGCTGGCCTCCCGCTTGGCAAACGCAGTAGCTGCCCGCGCCGCTGGCGCCGGCTGATCGTGAAACCTTCATCCCTTTCTCCCTGAAGCCTGCTGTCGGTACTGGCCGCGCCGGCCCGACGGGGCGGCAGCGTTGCTGACGGAAGCGTGGCATAGCCTTGCCTGAGAACCTATGTGCGACAAATGAAATTTTTGTCGTAATGTATTCGCTGGGCGAATAGCTACTCAGTCGAGGGGATCGGCACGCATGGTTCAACCCACCACCGGCTGGTTCAATGCCACCCGTTTGAAGACCCGGCACCTGTTGCTGCTGCTGCATCTCTACGAGCAGCGCTCGGTGCTGCGCGCGGCCGAGGCGGCCAACATGACCCAGCCGGCGGCGTCCAAGCTGCTGGCTGAAATGGAGGATCTGCTGGGCGTGCCGCTGTTCGAGCGGCATGCGCGCGGGGTGGAGCCGACCTGGTACGGCCAGGTGCTGATCCGCCGCGCGCGCTCTGCGCTGTCGGAGATCGGCCGCGCCCAGGACGAGATCGCCGCGCTGCGTAGTGGTCGTACCGGCCAGGCCGCCATCGGCACGGTGGTCAATCCTGGCACCAACCTGGTGCCGCAGGCGGTGGCCGCGCTCAAGCGCGACTTCCCGGACATCCTGATTCGGATCGAAATGGACTACAGCCGGCCGCTGGTGGCCAAGCTGCTGGACGGCCAACTCGACATCGTGGTCGGTCGCATCATGGGCGCAGAAGGCAGTAGTGAGCTGGAGTTCGAGCCACTGGCCGACGAGCCGCACTCGGTGATCGTGCGCGCCGGTCACCCGTTGGCCGCGCGCAAGCGGGTCGGTTACGGCGATCTGGTCGAGTACGGCTGGATCATGCCCCCCGACGGCAGCGTTTTGCGCTCACGGCTGGACGCGGTGTTCCTGGAACATGGGCTGGTGCCGCCGCAGAACATCGTCGAAACCACCTCGTTGCCGGTCACCATTCATCTGCTGCGCCACAGCGATATGTTGACCGCGCTGCCGGCCGAATCGGTCGCGCCCTACCTGCAGACCGGGCAGATGCTGGTCCTGCCGATCGCGTTGGACGTGCGCATGGAGTTCTTCGGCATCATCCGCCGCCGTGACCAGCTGCTCTCTCCCGGCGCCGAGCGCGTGCTCGAGGCGCTGCGATTGACCGCGCGGCGCTTGTACCCGCCGGTCGCCTGAACCGGGGTATTCGCTTCCGATATACATCCTGTGCATTTTTTCATTGGTCGGGAATGTATGCCCGCGCCTATGCTCGCCGCCGTGGTGGTCAATGACCATCGGTATCAGGGTCGGTGGCCGCAGGCACAGGGGATGCAGGCGGCTACCGGCAACGAAGGATGTGAAGAGCGGTTAGTCGAGTGCCTTGCCACTGCGGGGTGCGTTAGTACGCGGTTTTCAATCTGCTTCACCTGGTGCCAAAGGCGCAATGACGTCGGTGCTGGGAAAAACCAAATCGTCGCCATGTGTCCTGGGAGGGAACACTCATGTCAACGTTCCAGCGCCGCCTTACGGTGGCCAATAGTGCGCGCCATCGTGCGTGTACTGGTCTGCAACCCACTGTGCTTGCCCTGAGTGTCGCGCTGCTGTTGTCGGCAGCTGCACAGGCCCAGGAAGCCGCGCCCGCCAAAGCCACCGAGCTCGACAAGGTCCAGGTCACCGGCACCCGTGGCAGCCTGACCAAGGCGCAGGTGATCAAGGAAACCAGCGACCAGATTGTCGATTCAATCGTTGCCGAAGACATCGGCAAGCTGCCTGACAACAACGTCGCTGAAGCTCTGCAACGTATCAGTGGCGTGCAGATCACCCGCAACAAGGGCGAGGGCAGCGACATCATGGTGCGCGGCCTCACCCAGGTGCGCAGCGAGCTCAATGGCCGTGACATCTTCACCGCCAACAGTGGTCGTGCGCTGAGCTGGGAAGACGTGCCGGCCGAACTGCTGGGTGGCGTGGATGTATACAAGAACCCCAGCGCCGAGTTGATCGAAGGCGGCCTCGGTGGCCTGGTCAACCTGCGCACGCGCATGCCGTTCGATCAGGAAGGCATGAAGCTCTCGGGCAGCTTCACCGTCAACAAGTGGGACCTGCGCGATTCGGTGCAGCCCTCGGCCTCGTTCCTGTTCTCCAACCGCTGGAATACCAATGCCGGCGAGTTCGGCGTGCTGTTCAACATCGCCCATCAGGAAGGCCAGTACCGCGAAGACCGCATCAACATGGGCAGCTACCTGGCCTATGACGACGTGCCCGGCTACGAAGGCAAGGAAGTTGTGGTGCCCAGCGAAGTCGGCATGTACAGCCACTTTGGCGACCGCGAACGCGATGGCCAGTACATCGCGCTGCAGTGGAAGCCAAATGACGATATCGAGCTGTACGCCACCGGCCTGCGTTCGGACTACAAGTTCCGCAACCGCGAATACAGCGTGCGCGTGGGCAACCTCAACAACAATACCCAGGATCTGGTGAATGGGTCCAACAAGGGCTGGGGTTTCGTTTCACCGAGCATTCCCGGCTATGAGAATTTCAACGACCCGTTTGGCTTCGACGGCAACGGCGAGTTCCAGTACGGTACTTTCAACAATGCGCTGGTGACCACCACCTCGCGCATGGACTGGCGTAATTCGGTCACCACCGATCTGGCGCTGGGTGGCAAGTGGCAGGTCAACGACAACCTGCATCTGTCGACCGACTTCCAATACATCGATGCCACCACCGAAAGCGTCAACTACTGGGTGGACCTTCTGGCCGGCCAGGTGGATCCGGACGACTGGCGTGGCTGGGCCAATCTGTACGGCGTGCCGCCGGTGAAGGTCGACATGACCGGCAAGTACCCGACCGTGACCGTGCTCGACCGCGCCACCGGCAAGCCGATCAATGGCTATATGAGTGACATCAGCAACTACGGTGGCTGGTACTCGCACCTGGACAAGCGCGACAACAACGACGCCGACCAGTTCTCCTGGCGCGCCGACCTGCGTTGGGATTTCCTCGACAGCGATCTGCTCAACGACCTGCGCATGGGTGTGCGTTATACCGACCGCTCGGCCATCACCCGCAGCTCGGGTTGGAACTGGCAGAAGATCGCCCCGGCCGGCACCGACAATGCGTGGGGCAGCTTCTCGGCGGCACCTTTCAAGGACTATCCGAACGCCTGCTATCGCTTGTTCCCTTTCAGCGACCACTTCCGCGGCGCCAGCGGCCTGCCGACCGGCTACGTCGCCTGCGACCAGATGGTTGCCGACTACGAAAACACCGTGCGCATGTTCGGCCACGATCCGGTTGCCTACAACCCGACCACCGACATCCGCGACTACACCGAAAACACCTATGCCGCATACGCGATGCTGCGCATGGGCCAGGACGACGCACGCTTCCCCTGGGATGCCAACGTTGGCGTACGCGTGGTGCGCACCGAAACCTCGGTCAAGGGTTACGAGCTTGAGCAGAATTCGCCGTCGAACGAGGTGGCGAAGATCGACGTCACCAACTCCTATACCGATGTTCTGCCAAGCCTGAACTTCCGCATGTTCCTGACCGACAGCCTGCAATGGCGCGTGGCTGCCTCGCGTGCGATGTCGCGCCCGGACTTCGATCTGCTCGATCCCTACGTCTACCTCAACGACACCTTCTTCGACTTCAATACCGGCGGCGTGTCCTATGCCAGCCGCGGCAATCCTTACCTGAAGCCGATGTATTCCAACCAGTTCGATACCTCGCTGGAATGGTATTTCGGCCAGGGCTCGATGCTGTACGGCACCGCGTTCTACAAGAAGGTGAAGGGCTTCTACTACTACGACACCATCGCGGCTAACTATTACGACGCCAATTTCGATGTTCCGTTGGAGGGCTCGACCACCGGCGAAACCCGCGCCTGCGTCAGCGCCGAATGCGTGCGTGAGTTCCAGCTGCAGACGCGTTCCAACGGCAAGGACGGCAAGATCAAGGGGCTGGAGCTCGGCTACCGCCAGTTCTTCACCTTCCTGCCAGGCGTGCTGGATGGCCTGGGTTTCGAAGCCAACTACACCTATGTGGACAGCAAGGCGCCGGCACCGGATGCCGCTGGCACCGATGGCGTGGAAATCTCCTACCTGCCCTTGGAAGGGCTGTCCAAGAACAGCTACAACGTGGTGCTGATGTACGAAAAGTCCCGCGTCTCGTTCCGCGCTGCCTACAACTGGCGTGATACCTGGCTGGTCACCACGCGGCCGCCGAATGCTGGCCATGTGCCGCAGTACCACGACGCCACCGGCCAGCTGGATGCCTCGCTGCGCATCAACCTCAACGAGATCTGGTCGCTGACGCTCGACGGCACCAACCTGCTCGATGAGGTGCGGTCGGACTACTACGGCAGCACCAGCCGTCCGAATGGCTGGTACGTCAACGATCGTCGTTATGGCATGAGCATCCGGGCCAACCTGGATCTGTAAACGCGGCTTGTGTAGATGGAGGTGCGGTATGGCAGGTATCAGGCGCTTCACCACAGGTGGCAGGCAGCGGCAGGCGGCCACCAGCAGCGCAGGATATCTGCGGCGATGGTTGGCGGCAGCGGCACTGCTGCTGCCAACCCTGCTCTGCGTGCCGGCCGCACAGGCCGGCGCTGAGCCGGAGTACCAGTGGCACAACGTCGCCATCGGCGGCGGTGGTTTCGTTACCGGGCTGGTCTTCCACCCGCAGCAACAGGGGCTGCAGTACGCGCGCACCGATATCGGTGGCGCCTACCGCTGGGAGCCGGCGCAGCAGCGCTGGCACCCCCTGCTGGACTGGATGGACGCCAGCGACCAGGGCCGGTTCGGCGTGGAAAGCTTGGCCGTCGATCCGGCCGACCCCGAGCGCCTGTACATGGCGGTGGGCACCTATCTGCACGAGCGTGGCAGCAATGGCGTAATCCTGCGTTCGAGCGACCGCGGGCAGAGTTTCCAGCGCACCGAACTGCCGTTCAAGATGGGCGGCAATGAACTTGGCCGCGCCAACGGTGAGCGCCTGGCGGTGGACCCGAATGACGGCAAGGTGCTGCTGTTCGGCACCCGCTCCAACGGCGTGTGGCGCAGTGCCGACGGTGGTATCAGCTGGAGCGAGTTGACCTCGTTCCCGGCAATCGCCAAATCCACCGCAGCCACTGCGCAGAGCTGGGGCGGTGCGCAGGCCATCGGCGTGGCCTTCATCAATTTCGAACCAGACAGCAAGGTTGGCGACGGTGCATCGCGCACGGTGTACGCCGGCGTCTCGACCCAGCAGACCGCGCTGTACCGCTCCGACGATGCCGGCAGCAGCTGGCAGGCAGTGCCTGGCCAGCCGACCGGCTTGCGCCCCAACCACATGGTGCGCGACAGCCTGGGCCGCTGGTTGCTGAGCTATGGCGACCAGCCCGGCCCCAACACCATGAACAACGGTGCGCTGTGGCGCTTCGATCCGCGCGACGGTGCATGGACCGACATCACCCCGGTGCCGCAGTCCACCGACCTGCAGGGCGACGGCTTCGGCTGGGGTGCGGTGGCGGTGGATCCGCAGGACCCGCAACGCATCGTCGCCAGCACCTTCAACCGCTTCGCGCCGCATGACGACATCTTCCGCAGCGTCGATGGCGGCCGCAGCTGGACCGCGCTGTCCACGCGCGCCGACTTCGACCACTCCTATGCACAGTGGACCGAGGAAGCACGGCCGCATTGGATCGGCGTGCTGGCGATCGATCCGCACGACCCCGGCCACCTGCAGTTCGTCACCGGCTACGGCATCTGGGATACGCGCGACCTGCGCAGCTTCGATGAAGGCAAGCGCCTGACCTGGCGTTTCCCGCTGGCCGGTTTCGAGGAGACCGTTCCGCTGGCGCTGGTCAGCCCGCCGCAGGGCGCGCACCTGGTCAGTGGCCTGGGCGACATCGACGGTTTCGTGCATGACGATCTGGACACGCCACAGCAGCGGTTTGCCGGCGTGCGCTTCTCCAATACCGAAAGCCTTGCCTATGCCGGGCAGGCACCGCAGCTGATGGTGCGTACCGGCTATTTCCATGACCGCCCCGAAGGCGCGGTGCGCGCGGCGTGGTCGAAGGATGGCGGGCGCAGCTGGACGGCATTCGCGCACGAGCCGGCCGATGGCGAAGGTGCAGGGCGCATCACCCTGGCTGCCGATGGCAAGCGGGTGATCTGGCAGACCCGCAATGGCGGCCATTGGCTCAGTGCCGATTTCGGCGGCCGTTGGCAGGCGGTGAAAGGCCTGCCGAAGAATGCGGTGGTGGAAGCGGACAAGCTGGAGGCCGGCGTGTACTACGGCTTCGATCCGGTCAGTGGCGCGCTGTATGTCAGTGGCGACGGCGGCGTGGAATTCCGTCAGGCCGAGGCCGGCGTCGGCGCGGTGGGTGATTGGTTCCGTGCCGAGATCCGATCGAATCCGTGGCAGGCCGGTGAGGCCTGGGTTGCCGCTGGTTGGCGAGGCCTGTTGCACTGGTCGCCGGGCAAGCTGCGTCGTGTGGAAGGCCTGGACAACGTGTTTTCGGTCGGGCTGGGCAAGCCGCTCAAGGACGGTGACACGCCGGTGCTGTTCGTATTCGGCGAGATGGCCGGCAAGCGCGGTCTGTACCGCTCGGACAACGGTGGCCGCCGCTGGACCCGCATCGACAACGACGCGCAGCGCTTTGGCGGCGTGATCCGTCACGTCACCGGTGATACGCGTATTCCCGGCCGCGTCTATTTCGGCACCGAAGGCCGTGGCATCTGGTACGGAGAATCGAATTGAAACCGTTGTTCGCAGTGATTGGCCTGGCAGTGCTTGCCAGCAGTGCACAGGCAGTTGAGCTGCCGCGCGTGTTCGCCGACGGCATGGTGCTGCAGCGCGACCAGCCCTTGCCGGTATGGGGCAAGGCTGCGCCAGGCGCACAGGTGCGTATCGATTTTGCTGGCAGGCAGGTGACGGTGAAGGCCGCCGCCGACGGCAACTGGCGCGCGCAGTTGGCCGCGCTGCCCGCTGGCGGCCCGTATGTGCTGAGCATCGACGACAAGG
The DNA here is from genome assembly GCF_056759195.1 of Stenotrophomonas sp. STEN083. NCBI lineage: Bacteria > Pseudomonadati > Pseudomonadota > Gammaproteobacteria > Lysobacterales > Lysobacteraceae > Stenotrophomonas > Stenotrophomonas sp. STEN083. Next base: position 11,472 of record NZ_JBRRCU010000003.1, read on the forward strand.
CTGGGCAAAAGCAGTTGCGTGACGTCTACGTCGGTGAAGTGTGGCTGGCCTCGGGCCAGTCCAACATGGAATGGCCACTGGCCCAGACCGATGGCGCCGAGGCGGCGATTGCAGCTGCCAATGATCCGCTGATCCGCCATTTCAAGATTCCCAAGTCGTGGGCCGGCGCACCGCAGTGGCAGCTCAATGGCGGCGACTGGCGGCAGGCAACCCCGCGCACTGCCGGCGACTTCTCGGCAGTGGCGTATTACTTCGCACAGCAGCTGCGTGCGCGCACCGGTGTTGCGGTTGGCATCATCGACAGCACCTGGGGCGGCAGCACCATCGAAGCATGGACCGATGCAGCAACGCAGGGCCTGGATAGCGCCGCGCTGGCCGCGCAGGCGGCTGCACTGCGCGACGCCGACACCAAGGCGCTGCAGGTAACCCACGCCAACCTTGCGCGCTGGCCGCAGCTGCCGGCCGATGCCAGCCACTGGCATGAGGCCGATGTCGATGCGGCGCAGTGGACCACTATCAGCGTGCCCGGCCTGTGGGAAAGCCAGGGCTGGAATGGCATGGACGGCGTTGCCTGGTACCGCGCCAGCTTCCGTCTCAGTGCCGATGAAGCCGCCAAGGGCGTGACCCTGGGCGTTGGCCGCATCGACGACAGCGACACCACCTGGGTCAACGGCCAGCAGGTCGGCGAAACCAAGCTGCAATACAACCTGGCGCGTCGTTACAGCGTGCCCGCGTCCGCTTTGCACGCCGGGCTCAACCATGTCGCGGTGCGCGTGCAGGACTTCGGTGGCGGTGGTGGCATCCACGGCGAGGCCAGCGAAGTGTTCGTACAGCCGCAGGGCGCGGCCGCGCGTGCGCTGGATGGCTGGAGCTTCCGTGTCGAGAGCGCGCAGGTCGCGCTGGTGGACGACAAGAACCAACACCCAACCCTGCTCTACAACGCGATGATCCATCCACTGCAGGATTACGGCGTGCGTGGCGTGCTCTGGTACCAGGGCGAATCCAACGCCAACACCTTGCCGCAGGCGCAGAACTACCGTCGGCAGTTCCCGGCATTGATCACGCAGTGGCGCGCACAGTGGAAGGCACCTGCGCTGCCGTTCCTGTGGGTGCAGCTGGCGCCGTTCTCGTCCGGTGCGGACAAGCGCGATGCGGACGATGTGGCGCTGGAAAGCCCGTGGGCCCTGCTGCGTGAATCGCAGAGCGCGACACTGGCGCTGCCGGCCACCGCGCAGGTGGTGATCACCGATGTTGGTGATGTGCACGACATCCATCCGCGCAACAAGCGCACCGTTGGTGATCGTCTGGCGCTCGCCGCAGGGAAGCTGGTCCATGGCGGCAGTACGGTGATTGCATCCGGCCCGAGCTACGTCGGCCATGACGTGCAGGGCAGCAGCGTGGTGCTGCGTTTCGACGCGGGCGCTGCGCCGTTGCAGGCAGGCGGTGGCGGTGAACTGAAGGGCTTTGAGGTTGCTGGCAGTGATGGGTATTTCCATCGCGCGCAGGCACGCATCGATGGCAACCGGGTGATCCTGCAGAGCAATGCAGTGAAGGCGCCGGTGGCCGCACGTTACGGCTGGAGTGATACCGCGCAGGCCGCGAATCTGACAGGTGCCACCGGCTTGCCGGCGTCGCCTTTCCGCACCGGGCCATGACGGCATCGCTTTTCTGTACCGGGCCATGACGGCCCGGGTTCCCTGCAAGAAGCAAGAGGAAACGACCATGAAGCTGACTTCCCAACTTTCCGCGCCGGTCACCGGCGGCCTGCTCGCAACCGCGATGGCATTGCTGTTGGCTGCCTGTGGCAGCACCAACCCGGACGCACCCGCAGCGCAAGGTGGCGAAGCCAAGGCTGCAGCCGCGACGTCGGCCACTACAGCGGAACTTCCGCGCGTGGTCACCGAAAACGGTCGGCACGCCTTGTTCGTCGACGGCAAGCCGTTCCTGATCCTCGGCGCGCAGGTCAACAACTCCAGCAACTACCCGCAGGCGCTGGACGACGTATGGCCGGCCATCGACATCGTCAAGCCGAATACGGTGATGGTGCCGGTGGCCTGGGAGCAGGTGGAAGCCAAGGAGGGAAGTTTCGACTTCTCCTTCGTCGACACGCTGCTTGAGCAAGCCCGCGAAAAGAAAGTGCGGCTGATCCTGCTGTGGTTCGCCACCTGGAAGAACAACGGCCCGAACTACGCGCCGGAGTGGGTGAAGCTGGACAACCAGCGCTTCCCGCGCGTGATCACCGCCGATGGCCGCACCCTCAACTCGTTGTCGCCGCATGCACCGGCAACCCTGGAGGCCGACCGCAAGGCCTTCGTGCAGCTGATGCGTCACCTGAAAGCCAAGGACCCGCAGCACACCGTGATCATGGTGCAGCCGCAGAACGAGCCGGGCACCTATGGCAGCGTGCGTGACTTCTCGCCGCTTGCGCAGAAGGATTTCGATGCGGCCGTGCCCGAGGCCTTGCTGAACAAGCTGGGCAAGCAGCCGGGGACGTGGCGTGACGTGTTTGGTGCAGATGCCGACGAGTTCTTCCATGCCTGGCATATCGCCCACTTCATTGACCAAGTGGCTGCTGCCGGCAAGGCGGAATACAACCTGCCGATGCTGGTCAATGCGGCGCTACGTGGGCCGTTCAATCCAGGCCAGCCGGGCTCCTACGCCAGTGGCGGCCCCACCGACAACGTGCTGGATGTGTACAAGGCCGCTGCGCCGAGCATCGACCTGTTGGCACCGGACATCTACATGCCGGACTACGCGCTGTACACCACGGTGTTGGACCGCTACGCGCGTGACGACAATCCCTTGTTCGTCGCCGAAACCGGCAACCGCGCCGAGTACGCCCGCTACATCTTCTCGACCTTGGGCCATCAGGGCATAGGCTGGTCGCCGTTCGGTATCGACTACTCCAAGTACAGCAACTACCCGCTCGGTGCCAAGGACATCAATCCGGCTGCGTTCGAGCCGTTCGCTCTGAACTACCGACTGCTGACACCGGCGGCCGAGGTGATCGCCAAGGCCAGCTTCGAGGGCAAAGTGCACGGCACCGCCGAGGAGCCGGGGCAGGGCACGCAGACGTTGAAGATCGACGACAAGTGGAATGCGGTCATCACCTACGGCGTGCCGCAGTTCTGGTTCCAGGGCACGCCACCGGGCAATGCGGAGCCTATCGGCCGTGCCTTGGTTGTGCAGTTGGGGCCGGATGAGTTCCTGCTGACCGGCGCGCATGCCCGCATCAGCCTGGTGGCCGCCGACCCGGCAGTCGCCGCACGGCAGATCTATCACTCGGTCGACGAAGGCACCTACGTCGATGGGCAATGGCAGTTCCGCCGTCGTTGGAACGGCGATCAAACCGATTACGGGCTCAACTTCTCCAATGCCACCCAGCTGTTGCGGGTGAAGTTGGCGACGTACTGAGCACTTGACCATAAGGCGCCGCCGCAGGGCGGCGCAGCGGAGGGGAATGATGATGTCGAAGAACAAATCTGCGTGTCTGCGCAGCAGCGTATTGGCACTGGCCGTGGCCGCCGCGATGGCACCACTGGCAGCGTCCGCACAGAGCGTGGACCGGCAAGTCGACGGCGTGGTGGTTGCACCGGCCAATGCCAAGGCGGCCAAGGTCCGCCTGCAGTTGGTGGACCAGAACATCATCCGCGTCAGCGCGGACATGGATGGTGATTTCCAGCGCAGCCCCAGCCTGATGCGCGTGGCCAACAGCGCGCCGGTACCGGCTTTTGACGTCAGCCAGGACGCAAACGCGGTGACCCTGAAGGCCGCGGGCATCTCCGCGCAGGTTGCACTGGCTGATGGCCGCGTCAGCTTCTTCGATGCCGCCGGCAAGCCGCTGCTTGCCGAGTCGGCCGCAACGCGTGATTTCAGCGCCGAGCAGGTGGAAGGCAAGCCGATGTACAGCGTGCGCCAGCGCTTTGATTCGGTCGAAGGCGAAGCGCTGTACGGCACCGGCCTGCACCAGCAGGGCTGGATGAACCTCAAGGGCCGCGATGTCGAACTGCTCCAGCACAACATCGACAACGCCATTCCCTACCTGATCTCCAGCCGCAACTACGGCATCCTCTGGGACAACAACTCGATCACCCGTTACGGCGATCCCAAGGGCCTGCGACCGCTGCAGGAAGACCTGGTGGTCTATGACGCGCAGGGCAAGCCGGGTGCATTCACCGCGACCTACTCGTTCGATGGCCAGCAGCGTGTGGTGCGTCGCGAGAACGAGATCAACTACCAGTACATCAAGGACCTGAAAGCGCTGCCTGCCGACGGCTGGAACAAGGCCCAGGGCGGCCGTACCCAGGTGGTGTGGGAAGGCGCCATCGAAGCCAAGCAGGGCGGTCGCCACACGTTCTCGATGTACAACAGCGAGTACGCCAAGGTCTATATCGACGGCAAGCTGGTGATCGACCGCTGGCGCCAGAACTGGAACCCGTGGCACCACGAGTTCGCGCTGGACCTGCAGCCGGGCCAGAAGCACCAGGTGAAGGTGGAATGGGACGCGATCGATCCGGCCTATATCGCGCTGCTGCATCGCGACCCGCTGCCCGCCGCCGAAGCCAATGATCTTTCGATCTGGTCCGAAGCCGGGCAGATGATCGACTACTACGTGGTTGCCGGCAGCAATGCCGACGAGCTGATCGCCGGCTACCGCGAACTGACCGGCAAGGCCGTGCTGCTGCCGAAGTGGTCGTATGGCTTCTGGCAGAGCCGTGAGCGCTACAAGACCCAGGACGAGCTGACCGGTGCGCTGGACGAGTACCGCCGCCGCAAGCTGCCGATCGACGCCATCGTGCTCGACTGGTCGTACTGGCCGGAAGACGCCTGGGGTTCGCACGACTTCGACAGCAAGAACTTCCCGGACCCGACCGGCATGATCAAGCACGTGCACGAGCAGAACGCGCAGATCATGATTTCGGTGTGGCCGAAGTTCTACCCGACCACCGCCAACTACAAGGAACTCGACGCCGCCGGTGCCATGTACCACCGCAACGTTGAAGTCGGCGAGCTGGACTGGATCGGCAAGGGCTACCTGAATTCCTTCTACGACCCGTACTCGCAGAAGGGCCGCGACATCTTCTGGCGGCAGGTCAACGAGAAGCTCAACAGCCGTGGCATCGACGCCTGGTGGCTGGACGCCTCCGAACCGGACCTGCACAGCAACATCGACATCGGTGAGCGCAAGGCGCGCACCACGCCGACCGCGATCGGTTCCTCGGTGGAGTACTTCAACTCCTATCCGCTGGTGCATTCCGAAGGCGTGTACGAAGGCTCGCGCGAGGTCGATCCGGACAAGCGTGTGTTCATCCTCTCGCGTGCCTACTTCGCCGGCCAGCAGCGCGCCGGTGCGGCGTTCTGGAGCGGTGACATCGTGCCGCGCTGGGACGACATGCGTGAGCAGATCTCCGGCCTGGTCAATGCCTCGATGGCCGGTGCGCCGAACGTCAGCTTCGACATCGGTGGCTTCTCGCCGGAGCAGCGCTTCATCGACAAGGACCCGGCGCACCTGCCGGAGTGGCGCGAGATGAGCCTGCGCTGGTTCCAGTACGGCGCCTTCGTGCCGGTGTTCCGCCTGCACGGCCAGTTCCCGTACCGCGAGATCTGGGAAATCGCCCCGGAAGGCTCGGCGCACTACAACAGCTTCGTCCACTACCTGAAGCTGCGTTACACGCTGCTGCCCTACATCTACACCCTGGCCGGTGATACCTGGCAGAAGGACGGCACCATCCTGCGCGCGATGGCGATGGACTTTCCGGCCGACCCCAAGGTGCGTGACATCGCCGACCAGTACCTGTTCGGCCCGGCCTTCCTGGTCGCGCCGGTCACCGAGTTCAAGGCCACCAGCCGCCAGGTCTACCTGCCGGCCGGCACCAGCTGGATCGACTTCAACACCGGCGAGCGTCATGCCGGTGGCCAGACCATCACCGCTGCCGCACCACTGGAGCGCAGCCCGCTGTTCGTGCGTGCCGGCTCCATCGTCCCGCGCACCGTGGTCCAGCAGTACGTCGACGAGCAGCCCAACGCACCGGTCACCATCGAGGTCTATACCGGCGCCGACGGCAGCTGCTCGCTGTACGAGGACAACGGCCGCAACTATGGCTACGAGCGTGGCCAGTCCAGCCGCATCGCGCTGCAGTGGGACCAGGCCAAGGGCGTGCTGAGCATCGGTGCGCGCGAGGGCAGTTACCCGGGCATGCAGGACAAGCGCGAGCTGCGCGTGCGCTGGGTCGATGGCCCGCGTGACGGCATCGGCACGCTGGAGCCCAAGGCCGACGTGGTGGTGCGTTACGACGGCAAGGCGCAGGCCATCACCCGTCCGGCTGCCCGCTGACAGCGGCAGCCGAGTTCGGCATTATGGAAACCGGTGGACATTTGAGTCTGGGAGGGCCGGAATGAACGCTGCAAACGGTCCTGCCCCGGTCGCCGGGATGACCACTGAAAGCGCCGGGCTGGCACAGCCCGGCCGCCGTGCGCTGTTCAAGGGCGCGGCGGCCGCGCTGGCCGTCGGCAACCTGCCGCTGGCCGGCATGCTGCAGGCGGCGACGTCGGAAGTCGCGGCGTCGGCCGCCGACCTGCTGTGGTATCGGCAGCCGGCGCGCAGCTGGGTGGAAGCCTTGCCGCTGGGCAATGGCCGGCTTGGCGCGATGGTGTTCGGTGGCGTCGCCAACGAGCGCCTGCAACTCAATGAAGACACGCTCTACGCCGGTGGCCCGTACAGCGCGGTCAACCCGCGTGCGCGCGACAGCGTGCAGCGTGTGCGTGAGCTGGTCTTCGCCAGTGACTATGCCGCCGCCGAAGCACTGGCCAACGAGACGCTGATCTCGCGGCCGGTCAAACAGATGCCGTACCAGCCGCTGGGCAACCTGTGGCTGGAGTTCCATCGCCTGGAAGGCATCAGCGATTACCGCCGCGAGCTGGATCTGGATGCGGCTATTGCCCGCACCAGCTTCCGTGCCGGTGCCGGCCTGCATCGCCGCGAGGTGTTCATCTCGCCGGTCGATCAATGCCTGGTGTTGCGCTACACCGTGGAAGACGGTGAGCCGATGGGCGGTTTCATCCGCACCGCCAACGAGCACGCAACCAGTACGACGGCCACCGACGATGGTTGGCTGGTCAGCGGCCACAACGTGTCGCGCGACGGTGTGCCCGGCAAGCTGCGTTTTGCGTTCCGTGTGCAGGTACGCCACGTTGGCGGCAAGCTGCGCATCAACACCGATCACATCGCCTTCGACGGCGTGCGTGAGCTGGAACTGCGACTGGTCGCCGCCACCAGCTACCGCGCCTTCGATGACGTCGGCGGCGATCCGGAAGCGATCACCGCCGCACAGTTGTCCAAGGCTGCAGGCAGAAGCGCCGCGCAGCTGCGCGCCGATCACTTGGCCGAACACCAGCGCCTGTACAGGCGCATGCGCCTGGACCTGGGCCGCACTGTTGCCGCCGACAAGCCTACCGACGAACGCATCGCGGCCTTTGCCAGCGGTGATGATCCGGCACTGGTCGCGCTGTACCACGCCTATGCCCGTTACCTGCTGATCTGCAGCTCGCGTCCCGGCACCCAGCCGGCCAACCTGCAGGGCATCTGGAACGATCTGATGGACCCGCCGTGGGAGAGCAAATACACGCTCAACATCAACACGCAGATGAACTACTGGCCGGCCGAAGCGGCGGCCTTGCCCGAATGCGTGGAGCCCTTGCAGCGGATGATCGGCGAACTGGCCCGCAGCGGTGCGCTCACCGCGCAGCAGATGTACGGCGTCGATGGCTGGGTGGTGCACAACAACACCGACCTGTGGCGCGTCAGCACGCCGCCCGATGGCGCGCAGTGGGCGCTGTGGCCGACCGGCGGCGCATGGCTGCTGCAGCAGCTGTGGGACCGCTGGGACTACGGCCGCGACCCGGCTTACCTGCGTCAGGTCTGGCCGCTGTTCAAGGGCGCGGCACTGTTCTTCGTCAACAGCCTGCAGCGCGATCCGAACACCGGCCACCAGGTCACGGTGCCGTCGATCTCGCCGGAGAACCAGCATCCGCACGGCGCGGCGATCTGCGCCGGGCCGACCATGGATGCGCAGCTGCTGCGTGACCTGTTCGGCCAATGCATCGAAGCCGCTCGCCTGCTCGATACCGATCACGCCTTCGCCGCACAACTGGACACGCTGCGTGCGCAGTTGCCGCCGAACCGGGTCGGCCGCGCCGGCCAGTTGATGGAATGGCAGCAGGATTGGGACATGCAGGCGCCGGAACTGCAGCATCGTCACGTCTCGCATCTGTACGGCCTGCACCCGTCCAGCCAGATCAACCGCCGCGACACCCCCGAGCTCAGCGCCGCCGCACGCCGCACCCTGGAACTGCGCGGTGACGAAGCGACCGGCTGGGGCATCGCCTGGCGCCTGAACCTGTGGGCGCGGCTGGGCGAAGGCCAGCGTTGCCTGCAGATCCTGCGCCTGCTGCTGGCACCGCAGCGCAGCTATCCAAACCTGTTCGACGCACATCCGCCGTTCCAGATCGACGGCAATTTCGGTGGCGCCGCCGGCATCGTCGAGATGCTGGTGCAGAGCTGGGGCGGGGCGGTGTTCCTGCTGCCTGCGCTGCCGGCCGAACTGGCGCAGGGCAGCTTGCAGGGCGTGCGTGTGCGCAATGCCGGCGTGCTCGACCTGCAGTGGAGCGCAGGCCGCCTGCAGCAGGTCAGCCTGCTGGCCGAACGCGGCGACGCCTTCAACCTCGTTTACCAAACCCACGAACTGAAACTGGACCTGCGTGCCGGCCAGCGCATCACCGCGCAGCTGCACGACGGTCAATGGAGTCTTGCATGAGTCACCTTGCTTCCCGTTGGTGCGCGGCATGAGCATCGTCGCCGGTATCGACGCGGGCACGCAGAGCTTGAAAGTCGTGGTCTACGACGCCGCGCAACGGCAGTTGCTGGCCACGGCCAGCGCACCGCTGCAGCTGCACAGTGCCGATGACGGCAGCCGCGAGCAGGATCCGGCAGCGTGGGTCGCGGCGATGGAGGATTGCTTCGCCCGCATCGACCCGCAGCTGCGCCAGCAGGTGCAGGCGCTGGCGGTGTCGGGTCAGCAGCATGGCTTCGTCGCGTTGGATGCGGACGGCAAGGTGCTGGCCCCGGCCAAGCTGTGGTGCGACACCAGCAGCAGCGCCGAATGCGCGCAGATCATGGACGCGGCCGGCGGCGCGCAGCGCTGCATCGAACTGGCCGGCAACCCCATCCTTGCCGGCTACACCGCCTCCAAGCTGCCATGGACGGCCAAACACCGGCCGGAGGCCTACGCAAAGCTGGCGCATATCCTGCTGCCGCACGACTACCTGAACTTCGTGCTGACCGGCCAGTACTACTGCGAGCACGGCGATGCCTCGGGCACTGGCTGGTTGGATGTGCGCACGCGCCAGTGGTCGCCGGAACTGCTGAAGGCGACCGATGCCAACCGCGATCTCGCTGCCTGCCTGCCATCACTGGTGGACGCTGATGTCCTGTTCGATATCGCGCCAGGGACTGCAGCACGCCTGGGTTTGCCGGCCACGGTGAAGATTGGCGCAGGCGGCGGTGACAACATGATGGCCGCGATCGGCACCGGCTGCGTTGCACCGGGCAAGCTGGCGATGAGCCTGGGCACGTCGGGCACCTTGTTCGCCAGTTCCGATGTGCCGGTGGTGGATGCCGGTGGCGCATGGGCGGCGTTCTGCTCGTCCAGCGGCGGTTGGTTGCCGCTGATCTGCACGATGAACTGCACCGTGGTCACCGAGCAGGTGGCGCGCATGTTCGGCTTCAGCAGCCGCGACGGCGATGCGCATATCAATGCGACCACGCCGGGCGCAGATGGGCTGGTGATGCTGCCCTTCCTCAATGGCGAGCGCACCCCCGACCTGCCGCTGGGCAAGGGTATGCTGGCTGGTCTGGACGCCACCACCATGAACCCCTCGCACTTCTACCGCGCGGCGATGGAAGGGGCGACCTATGCACTGAAGTACGGCTTTGACGCCTTCGTCGGCGCCGGCATGCGCTTCGACCGCATCGTGCTGACCGGTGGCGGCAGCAACAGCGCTGCCTGGCGGCAGATGGTCGCCGATGTGTTCGGCCTGCCGGTGGAAGTGCCGCAGCAGTCCGAAGGCGCCGCATTCGGGGCCGCCCTGCAGGCGCTGTGGGCATTGCAGCGCAGCGCCGGCAACGACGCATCCCTGGCCACACTCGCGGCCACCCATGTAACCCCCGATGCCGCAGCGACTGCCACGCCCGACGGCGCGCGCAGTGCGGCCTATGCGCTGGCCTACCAGCGCTACCTGCAACACCTGCACGCCGTCATGCCGCTGTACCGCGGTTGATTCTTTCCCCGTAGTTTGTCGACACAGGAATTCGCACCATGAGCAAGCAGCCCTTCATCGGCGCCACCGAGTATTTCCCCGGCATCGGCCAGATCCCGTTCGAGGGTCGCGACTCGGACAACCCCTTGGCGTTCAAGGTCTATGACGCGGACAAGCTGGTCGGTGGCAAGAGCATGCGCGAGCACCTGCGCTTCGCTGCCTGCTACTGGCACACCTTCTGCAACGCCGGTGCCGATCCGTTCGGCCCGGGCACGCGCCGCTTCCCGTGGGAGAAGGGCGATGCCATGGCAACCGCCGAGGCCAAGGTCGATGCGGCGTTCGAGTTCTTCACCAAGCTCGGTGTGCCGTACTACTGCTTCCATGACGTCGACATGGCGCCGGACGCCGATGACATCGGTACCTACGAAAAAAATCTCAAGCACGTGGTGGCGCTGGCCAAGCAACGCCAGCAGGCCACCGGCACCAAGCTGCTGTGGGGCACTGCCAACCTGTTCTCGCACCCGCGCTACATGAACGGCGCGGCGACCAACCCGGATTTCAACGTGGTCAGCCGCGCCGCGGTGCAGGTCAAGGCCGCGCTGGAAGCCACGGTTGAACTGGGCGGCGAGCACTTCGTGTTCTGGGGTGGCCGCGAAGGGTATGCCAGCCTGCACAACACCAACATGAAGCGCGAGCTTGAGCACTTCGCACGCTTCCTCAGCGCCGCGCGCGACTACGGCCGCAGCATCGGCTTCACCGGCAAGTTCTTCATCGAACCCAAGCCAATGGAGCCGATGAAGCACCAGTACGATTTCGACTCGGCAACCGTCGCCGGCTTCCTCAAGGCCAATGGCCTGCAGGACGACTTCATGCTCAACATCGAGGCCAACCACGCCACGCTGTCCGGCCACACCTTCGAGCACGACCTGCAGGTCGCCTCCGATCACGGCCTGCTCGGCAGCATCGATGCCAACCGTGGCAACGCGCAGAACGGCTGGGACACCGACCAGTTCCCGACCGACCTGTACGACACCGTCGGCGCGATGCTGGTGGTGCTGCGCCAGGGCGGCCTGGTCGGCGGCCTGAACTTCGATGCCAAGCCGCGCCGCGAATCCACCGACATGGAAGACCTGTTCATTGCCCACATCGGTGGCATGGATGCGTTCGCACGCGGTCTGGAAGTGGCCCACGGCCTGCTCAATGACTCGCCCTGGGAACAGTGGCGTGCACAGCGCTACGCCAGCTTCGATGCCGGCGCCGGCAAGGACTTCGCCAGCGGCAAGCTGGGCCTGGCCGAGCTGGCCAAGCTCGCGGCCGGCAACGGCGAACCGGTGCAGGCCAGCGGCAAGCAGGAGCGCTACGAGAACCTGCTCAACCAATACCTGCTGCGCTGAGCACCAGGCCGACGACATAACCAGACAGAGAGGGTGAGGGGATGGGGCAGTCAGCAGCAAACAAGGAAAACACCGCGCTGATCGTATTGATCAGCGTGGTGGCGACGATAGGCGGGTTCCTGTTCGGCTTCGACAGTGGCGTGATCAACGGCACCGTTGATGGCTTGAAGCAGGCCTTCGGTTCCACCGAGGCGCAGCTGGGCTTTGAAGTGGCGTCAATGCTGCTGGGCTGTGCGATCGGCGCGTTCTTCGCCGGCCGCCTGGCCGATCGGCTGGGGCGGCGCTCGGTGTTGATCATCTCGGCGGTGTTGTTCCTGCTGTCGGCCTTGGGTGCCGGCGGTGCACACAGCTCGCTGGTGTTCATCGCTGCGCGCGTGGTCGGTGGGTTCGCGGTGGGTGCGGCCAGCGTGATGTCGCCGGCCTATATCGCCGAGGTTGCACCGGCGCGCTATCGCGGTCGGCTGGCCACGGTGCAGCAGATCGCGATCATCTCCGGCCTGTTCATCGCCTTTCTCAGCAACTACCTGCTGGCCAAGGCCGCTGGCGCCTCGACCGAGCCGCTGTGGGCCGGCCAGGCCGCATGGCGCTGGATGTTCTGGATGCAGGCGATCCCGTCGCTGCTGTTCCTGCTGCTGTTGTTGTTCATCCCGGAAAGCCCGCGCTTCCTGGTGGTCAAGCGCCGCAAGGACGAAGCACTGGCCGTGCTGACCCGCCTGTTCGGTGCCGAGCAGGCGCAGGCCACGCTGGGCGAGATCGACGCGTCGTTGTCGCAGGACCACCACCGCCCGCAGCTGTCGGATCTGGTCGACAAAGCCACCCGCAAGATCCGCCCGATCGTCTGGGTGGGCATTGGCCTTGCGGTGTTCCAGCAGCTGGTCGGCATCAACGTGGTGTTCTATTACGGCGCGGTGCTGTGGCAGGCGGTGGGCTTCTCCGAGAGCGATGCGCTACTGATCAATGTGTTGTCCGGCGCGCTCAGCATCGGTGCCTGCATCGTCACCGTGCTGCTGATCGACAAGATCGGCCGCAAGCCGCTGCTGTGGATCGGCTCCAGCGGCATGGCGGTATCGCTGGCGCTGGTGGTCTACGCCTTCGCCAGTGGTTCGATGGTGGAAGGCCACCTGCAGCTGCCCGGTCACATGGGCACGTTGGCGCTGGTCGCGGCCAATGCCTATGTGGTGTTTTTCAACGTGTCCTGGGGCCCGGTGATGTGGGTGATGCTGGGCGAGATGTTCCCCAACCAGATCCGCGGTTCGGCGCTGGCGGTTGCCGGTGCGGCGCAGTGGACGGCGAACTTCATCGTCACGGTGACCTTCCCGATGCTGCTGGCCGGTATTGGTCTGGCATCGACGTACAGCATCTACCTGGTGTCGGCGGTGATCTCGGTGTTCTTTGTTATCAAGTTCGTGCGTGAGACCAAGGGTCGTTCGCTCGAGCAGATGGAGGGTTGACGATGATGACGTTTTCGACACGCCGCGCTGCCCTGGTTGGCGCGCTGGCAGTGGCTATCGCGGTGCTGGCCGGCTGCAACAGCGGCGACAAGGCTGCACCGCAGGCGACCACGGCCGATGCCGCATACGACGGCACCATCCATCCGGAACAGTGGCCGGTGGTGGAATGGCCGCTGGCGGAAGACCCGGCGCTGGAAAAGCGCGTCAACGATCTGCTGGCGACGATGACGCTGGAGGAGAAGGTTGGCCAGCTGGTGCAGGGCGACCTGGCCAGCATCACCCCGGACGACGTGCGCAAGTACCGGCTGGGCTCGATCCTGGCCGGTGGCAGCTCCGACCCGGGTGGCAAGTACAACGCACCGGCAAAGGATTGGCTGCAGGTGGCCGATGATTTCTGGGCCGCGTCGATGGATACCAGCGGTGGCGGCAAGGCGATTCCGCTGCTGTTCGGTATCGATGCCATGCACGGCCAGAGCAATGTGGTGGGCGCGACGCTGTTCCCGCACAACGTTGGTCTGGGCGCAACCCGCAACGTTGAACTGCAGCGCCGCATCGGCCAGATCACCGCCGCCGAAACCCGCGCCACTGGCATGGAGTGGGCGTTCGCGCCGACCGTGGCGGTGCCGCAGGACGTGCGCTGGGGCCGCGCCTATGAAGGTTACTCGGAGAACCCGCAGCTGGTGGCCGAGTTCGCCGCGGCGATGGTCGAAGGCCTGCAGGGCAAGGTCGGCGCGCCGGACTTCCTCGACGACAAGCACGTGATGGTGTCGGTCAAGCATTTCGTCGGCGACGGCGGCACCACCGACGGCAAGGACCAGGGCGATACCGCGGTCAGCGAGGCCGAGCTGCGCGATGTCCACAGCGCCGGTTACGTCACCGCCATCAAGGCCGGTGCACAGTCGGTGATGGCTTCGTTCAACAGCTTCCACGGGGTCAAAATGCACGGTCACAAGCCGCTGCTGACCGACGTGCTGAAGGGCCGCATGAACTACGGCGGCTTCGTGGTCGGCGACTGGAATGGCCACGGCCAGATTCCCGGATGCAGCACCACCGATTGCCCCGCCACCTACGACGCTGGCCTGGACATGGCGATGGCCACCGATAGCTGGAAGGGCATGTACGAGTCCACCGTTGCGGCGGTGAAGTCGGGCAAGCTCTCGACCGAGCGCCTGGATGATGCCGTGCGTCGCGTGCTGCGGGTGAAGTTCCGCATGAACCTGTTCGATGCGCCCAAGCCTTCGGCGCGTGCGTTGGGCGGCAAGTTTGAATTGCTGGGTGCAGCCGAGCATCGTGCGGTCGCCCGTCAGGCCGTGCGCGAATCGCTGGTGTTGCTGAAGAACAACAACGGCATCCTGCCGCTGCGCGCCGACCAGAAGGTGCTGGTGGCCGGTGATGGCGCCGACAACATCGGCAAGCAGGCCGGTGGCTGGACCTTGAACTGGCAGGGCACCGGCACGACACGTGCCGACTTCCCCAATGCCGACACCATCTGGGAAGGCCTGCAGCGTGAAGTCAGTGCTGCTGGTGGCAGCGCCGAGCTGGCGGTCGATGGCAAGTACAAGGCCAAGCCGGATGTCGCGGTGGTGGTGTTCGGCGAAGAGCCTTATGCCGAATTCCAGGGTGACATCCCCAACCTGCTGTACAAGCCGGGCAACGATGCCGACCTGGAACTGCTCAAGCGCCTGAAGAGCGAAGGCATTCCGGTGGTGGCGGTGTTCATCAGCGGTCGTCCGCTGTGGATGAACCGCGAGATCAATGCTTCCGACGCCTTCGTCGCGGCCTGGTTGCCGGGTTCGGAAGGCGCGGGTATCGCCGATGTGCTGCTGCGAAAGGCCGATGGCAGCGTCAACCACGACTTCAAGGGCAAGCTCAGCTTCTCCTGGCCGCGCACCGCGATTGACTCGGCGGTCAACAAGCCGGGTCACAACCCGCTGTACAAATTCGGCCACGGCCTGAGCTACGCCGACAAGGGAGATGTGGCAGCGCTGCCGGAAGACTCCGGCGTGACCGGTGAGCAGGCCGGCAGCGGCGTGTATTTCGCCAAGGGCCGCCCGTCGCTGGGTCTGTCGCTGCAGCTGTCCAGTGCATCGCAGCCGGACATGCCGGCCACCACCGTGCCAACCGTGCTGGCTGACGGCAGCTTGAAGATGACCGCGGTCGATCATAAGGCGCAGGAAGATGCACGCCGCCTGCAGTGGTCGGGCACGGCGCTGGCAAAGTTCGCCTTGATTGCAGCCACACCGATCGACGTCACCCGCGAGAGCAATGGTGACGTGCAGCTGCAACTCACCTTGCGCCGTGACAGCGCGGTATCGGCACCGCTGACGGTGAGCGTGGGTTGCGGTGCGGGTTGCGCGGCCAAGGTCGACCTGCAATCCAGCTTGTCGGCCATTCCGGCTGGCAAGTGGGTAAGTGTTGGCGTGCCACTCAAATGTTTCGCCGCCGCGGGTGCGGATCTGTCAAAAATCCAACGTACAACCGAGTTGGAAACCGCTGCTGCTACGGATATTTCGGTATCACGCATCGCCCTTGGCGCTGCCGGCGAGGCCGAGGTAAACGTAGACTGCGCAACACGCTGAGACAGCGAATGCGCCGGTACGGGAGGGTGCCGGCGCACCTGATGATTTGGCCCGTTGGGGTCGGTAGCGAAAGGGCGCAGGGATGACGGCCCGGTCGGTGCACAACAGGGAGTAGTGGAATGGGTTTGGGTACGTTGGATATCGCAATCGTATTGGTCTACCTGGCCGGTATCTTCGTCCTTGCGCAATGGGTGTCGCGGGAGAAAGCCGGGCACAGCAAGGACGCCAAGGATTACTTCCTGGCCAGCAAGTCGTTGCCGTGGTGGGCGATTGGCGCCTCCTTGATCGCGGCGAATATTTCCGCCGAGCAGATCATCGGCATGTCCGGCTCGGGCTATGCGATTGGTCTGGCGGTGGCGTCGTATGAATGGATGGCGGCGCTGACCTTGTTGATCGTCGGCAAGTGGTTTTTGCCGGTGTTCCTGCGTAACGGCATCTACACCATGCCGCAGTTCCTCGAGCAGCGTTACGGCGCGCGCATCCGCACGGTGATGGCGGTGTTCTGGCTGGGCCTGTATGTGTTCGTCAACGTCACCTCGATCCTGTGGCTGGGTGCGGTAGCGGTCAACCAGGTCACCGGCATCGACCAGATGACTGCGGTGGTGCTGATCGGCGTGTTTGCGCTGCTGTACCAGCTGTACGGTGGACTCAAGGCAGTGGCACTGACCGATATCGTGCAGGTGACCTTGCTGGTGCTGGGCGGTCTCTTCGTCACCGGGCTGACCTTGAACCAGCTTGGTGATGGCGCGGGCATCGTCGCCGGCTTCAACAAGCTGTGGCAGGCGCAGCCGGATCACTTTGAAATGATCCTGAGCAAGGACAACCCCTTCTACAAGGATCTGCCGGGCTTGAGCGTGCTGCTGGGCGGGCTGTGGATCATGAACATCAGCTACTGGGGCTTCAACCAGTACATCATCCAGCGTGCGCTGGCGGCCAAGAGTATTGGCGAGGCACAGAAGGGCGTGTTGTTTGCTGCGTTCCTGAAGCTGTTGATGCCGGTGATCGTGGTATTGCCGGGTATCGCCGCGGTGATGCTGGCGCCGAATCTGGACAAGCCCGACCAGGCCTACCCGACGATGATGCGGATGCTGCCTACCGGTGTGCTCGGCCTGGTGTTTGCCGCCTTGGTGGCGGCCATCGTTGCCTCGCTTGCCTCGAAGATCAATTCGGTGGCGACGATTTTCACTTTGGATTTCTATGCCAAGCGCAATCCCGAGGTGGATCAGACCAAGCTGGTGCGTGTCGGCCGCATCGCGGCGGTGGTGGCAGTGGTGTTGGGTATTCTTACCGCCAAGCCGCTGCTGGGTAGCTTCGACCAGGCCTTCCAGTACATCCAGGAATACACCGGCTTCTTCACCCCGGGGATCGTAGTGATCTTCATGCTGGGCCTGTTCTGGAAGCGTGCCAATGAGGCTGGTGCACTGTCGGCGGCGATTGGTTCGTTCGTGTTGTCGATCGTGTTGAAGCTGGCTTGGCCGGGATTGCCGTTCATCGATCGCGTTGGCCTGGTGTTCCTGTTGGCATTGGCTTTGGCGGTGGGTATTTCACTGCTGACGCCGGCGGCGCCGGAGAAGGACATCATCGAAACCCGTGATGTGGATTACCGCACGGGTGGTGTGTTCAACATTGGCTCGGTGGCGGTTATCGCCATCCTGATTGCGCTGTACGCGGTGTTCTGGTGATCTGAGCTTGAGCCCCTCTCCCTCCGGGAGAGGGGTTGGGGAGAGGGTGAGGTGCGTAGCACTTTGTAGAAGCCAGAGACAGAAGCTCAAAGCTTCCCCTCATCCGCCCCTTCGGGGCACCTTCTCCCGCAGGCGGGAGAAGGGATGTAGAGCGAAGCAAAGCAAAGCAAAGCGGAGCAAAGCAAAGCGGAGCGGAGCAAAGCAAAGCAAAGCAGAGCAGAGAACTAGCGGGACAGTAAAGAGCAAGGGGGGCGTCAGTTGCAGCAGAATACGAGCGGAGTGCATTCCCTTCTCCCGCTTGCGGGAGAAGGTGCCCCGAAGGGGCGGATGAGGGGGAGCTCTTGGCTCTTGGCGCAGACCAAACCCCGAGGGCGCTACGCTTACTCGTGCCATCAATCCAAGGCTTGCAGATTTACTCCGCCGCTTCAGGCTCCACACCTGCCACCCACGCATCTATCTCGCCGGCCTTGAACGGCCCAAGCTTCTGCTTGAGCACGCGCCCTTGCGCATCAACCAATACACTGTAAGGCAGCAGCCCCTGCGAATTGCCCAGCTTGACGCTGGCATCCTGCGGCCCCGGCGTCTCGATAACGATTGGGTAGTACACCGGCACGTTGCCGAGAAAATCCAACACCGCTTCCGGTGTATCCAAGGCCAATCCAACCACCTGCGGTCCAGTATCGGCATGACGCGCGGCGAACCGCGCCAACTCCGGCATCTCCTCGATGCACGGCGCGCACCAGCTCGCCCATACATTGATCAACAGCGGCTTGCCCTTGAAACGGTCCGGGAACTTCACCGGCATGCCATCAAGGTCGGGCAGGGTGAACGAAGGCATCAACTCACCAACACGCACACCCTGCACCGGCGTCGCCGATTTCAGTGGTGCCGAAGGCGTGCTCATCGATGGCAATGGCGGTGTGGTGGGGCGGCTCAGCCATGCACCGGCCGACAGTCCGGCCGCTGCTGCGATACCTGCCACCCACCACACGGCGCGGCGCATCAGCGCGCCGCGCGCAGCAGCGCTTCTTCGGCGGTCGCCTGGGTAAGCACGGTCGGCAGCACGCGCGGCGGTGCGCCCGGGCCGTAGACCACGTACAGCGGCACGCCGACAGCCTTGTGCTGGTCGAGGAAGGCGCTGATCTGCGGATCCACATTGGTCCAGTCACCGCGCATGTACACCGCGTTGACCCGCTTCAACGTGTCGCGGAACTTGTCCCGGTCCAGCACATTGCGTTCATTGGCCTTGCAGGTGACGCACCAGTCCGCAGTCATGTTGACGAACACGACACGGTTGTCGGCGCGCAGGCGGTCCAGCATCTGCGGCGAATAAGCCACCGTGCCTGCGCTTGCGACGGCAGCGCCCGGCGGCGGTAGCCGGGTCACACCCCATACCGGCACCAAAGCCAGCAGCGCGATCACCGCGCCCAGCACCATGCCGATTTTGCGGCTATGCCAGCGGCTGCGCTCAAACCACCACAGGCCCAGTGCCAACAAGGTCAGGCCGATCAGCATCAGGCCCATTGCATCGATGCCGCGCTGCTTGCCCAGCACCCACAGCAGCCAGATGGCGGTGAGGTACATCGGGAAGGCCATCACGTGCTTGAAGGTTTCCATCCACGCGCCCGGCTTGGGCAGGCGTTCTGCCAGTGCCGGCACAAAACCGATCAGCAGGAACGGCAGTGCCAGACCCAGCCCCAATGCCAAGAACACAAGCAGTGCCAAGGCCGGCGGTGCGGTGAAGGCGTAGGCCAAGGCCGGGCCCATGAACGGCGCGATGCAGGGGCTGGCGACCACGCAGGCGAGCACGCCGGTGAAAAAATCACCGCTGGGGCCGCTGCGACTGGCGAGGCTCTGGCCCAGTTGGCCGGCATTGCCGCCCAGGGTGAACAGCCCGGACAGGCTCAGGCCAACGACGAACATCAGGTACACCAGCGCGGCGATGAACCACGGGTGCTGCAACTGGAAGCCCCAGCCGGCCGCCTGGCCGGCTGCGCGCAGTGCCAGCACCAGGCCACCAATCGCGGCAAACGCAACCAGCACGCCTGCCGTATACCAAAGTGCGTGGCTGCGCGCGCGCTGGCGGCTCTCGCCACTCTGTGCAACACCCAGCACCTTCAGCGACAGGATGGGCAGGACGCAGGGCATCAGATTGAGGATCAGGCCACCGGCCAGCGCCAGCAGCAGAATCCACAACAACGAGCCATCGCCGGCGGTATCGGCCGGTGGCTGGCTGCGGCGGGTGTTGTCGGCCGATGCATCCGGCGCGGCCTCGGCCAGGCTGGCGGCCTCGGCAGCCGGACGCACCACCAGCGGCTGTGGCGCCGGCGGGTTGGCTGGGTCGATCAGCGGCATCGGCGGAACTTCGCCCTTTTTGCCCGCAGGCAGCGGCTGGATCACCAACGGCGCGACTGCCAGCTCTTCTTTTTCCTTTGACGATACCTTGCCGGCAGGCAGCGACAGTCGCACCCGGCGGGTCATCGGCGGATAGCAGATACCGTCGGTCTGGCAGCCCTGGAAGGTGACAACCAAGGTGGCCGGGGTGGCGTCAGGCTTGTCGCGGCGCAACGGCAGCGGCACATCGACCTGGTCGAAATAGACCACGACGTTGCCGAAATGTTCGTCGCGGTACGGCTTGCCAGCCGGCCATTGTGGACGGCCGGCGCGCACGCCATCGGCGCCTTCCAGCGCCAGCGAGGTGCGGTCGCGGTACAGGTAATAACCCGGCGCCGGCGAGAAGCGCAGCAGCAGACGGTTGCCGTTGTCGACGATGGCCTCGAAGCCGAAGGCTTTTTCCGAGGGAAGTGGCAGGCCTTGCACGGCAGGGGCGCCGGGTAGGCTGAGGCCGCCGCCGTTGTTGCCGGCCAGCGGGTTGAAGATGGGTGCGGAAGACGGTGCAGCGGCTGCAGCCGCGGGCGCGGCGCCGCTTGCTGCGGGCAGTCTTACTTCGACGTTGCGCTTTTGCGGCGGGTAGCACACGCCGGCATCGGCACAGCCCTGGTAGCGGACTTCGAGGGTGACGCTGGTGGCGCCCGCGTCAGCGGTGCCCGGCAGGATCGAACGCAGCTGGCGGTGGTAGGTCTCCACATCGCCGAAGAATTCGTCGTGCTTCTTCTCGCCCTGCGGCATCTGCAGCGCACCGGCGCTGAAGCCGGGGCCGGCTTTGACGCTGGTGCGGTGGTGGTACAGGTAATAACCCGGGGCGATGTCCCAGCGCAGCTCGATACGGTCGCGGCTGGGGGCCTCGGCGCGCAGAGCAAAGGCCTGGTCTACCGGTAGCAGATCCTTTTCATTGATGGCCAGCGCCGGCAGGGCGGCCAGGGAAAGCAGGCAGAAAGCGGCAAATTGTCGCAACAGCATCATTAATTATGTTTCCTCCCGGGTCTGCGCCCGGATCCAGTCCAGATACGCAGGCAAGCCGGCGCTGGGGGAGATCGCCACGATCTCCGGCAATTCATAGGGGTGGTGCAGCTTGATCGCGGCGCTCAACGCATCCAACCGATCAGCACAGGTTTTTATAACAAGCTGAATCTCTTCAGCTTGTTCAATCTGCTCCTGCCAGCGGTACACAGACCGCATCGCAGGCAACAAGTTCACGCAGGCAGCCAAACGCTGCTCTACCAAGTGGTGAGCCAATGCCTGCGCGGTTTGATCGTCGGGGCAGGTGCAGAAGACCAGTCTTACGTCCATCCGGCCATTGTGGCAGAAGCGCTTGAGGCGTTTTCGGATGGAAGTGTTGACATCGTTGTCATCAATTGTATATTGCGGTCGATCACAGTTTCACCTGTTTTTCATCTGGCGAAATACGAAGACCAATTCTTACGTAGTGCCATTCCACAACGGATGCACCTGTTCGCAAGGCTCTACAGGGGGGCGTATGCAACAACGCAACAATCGAGGCTTCACGCTGATCGAGCTGATGATCGTCGTGGCGATCATTGCCATCCTGGCGGCCATCGCCATACCGCTGTACTCCGACTACGCATTACGGGCCAAGATCCGTACAGCGCAGAGCGATTTGATGGCGTTGTCCAGCACGGTTGAAAACCACCGCCAGCGCACCCTGGGCTACCCGACCAGCGACGCAGCAGCCAAGAAGGGTTGGAGCGCGGGGACCAAGGCCGGCCAGTTCACGTATAGCTACACCGCCAGCAGCGGCGGCTACGAGTTGAAGGCCGTTGCCGGCAGCGCGTTGGGCAAGGCCAGTGGTTGCACCTTGAAGCTCGATTCCGGCAATGGCCGCACGGTTTCTGGCAGCTGTGCTGGCGTGAGTGACTGGCCATGAGCCGGCGCGCCACGGGTTTTTCACTGGTCGAATTGATGGTGACCCTGGCAGTAATGGCGGTGTTGGCGCTGGCAGGCATGCCGTTCGCGCGACAGTGGATAGACAGCAACCGGCAGATGCAGGCGCGCAACCTGTTCTGGGAAGCGGTATCGCAGACCCGTTCGTTGGCATTACGCAACCCGGAACAGGTCACCGGCGCGGCGACCTCGGCGCGTCTGCAGCGCAGTGAGCGGAACCTGCAGGTAATGCGCGGCGATGGCAAAGAGGTGCTGTGGCAGGGCGAGTTGCCGCGTGGTGGAGACTATCGGCTGACCGGCGCCAGCGACTACGCCGATGCCGACGAACTTCAGGCCTCGGCCGATCTGTTGTCCTGTGTGGCGTTCGACAACCGGGGCCAACGCCTGCCAGACGCGGCCAGCTGCAGCAGTGGTATCACCCATTCGCGTATCGCCATCGGCATGAACAGCCAGGATCCGCTCTATGTCGATCTGCTTTGACCCACCACGCCGCCAGCGCGGCGACATAATGATCGAGGCCCTGGTCGGGGTGTTGATCACCAGCATCATCGGTGCCGGTTTGGCCCATGTAGTTGCCAACGTGATGAACAGCCAGCGCGATTCCAAGGTGGAAAACCTGATGGTCGAGCGTCTGCGCGACAGCCTGCATGGCCAAGGTGTGGGTCTATGCGGTAGCGCCACACTGGAAATCAGCCTGCCCAACGGTGCTACGAAAAGTGCTGGAGTCAGTTGCGAGCCGGCAACGGCCACGATGGCCATGGCCGGCGTGGCACGCACGGTGGATGCACCGCAACGGGTAGACCTGACAGTTACTGCCAGTGACATCGGTAGCAAGGGTGGCAGCGAGAACGACCCCGATCTCCTGGTGTCCACGAGGCAATGAACATGCACACGTACACCTCCTCCAGGATGGGCCGCCAGCAGCAGCGCGGGCAGAGCCTGATCAGCATGATGGTGGGCCTGGTTATTTCGCTGATCACCATTGCCGCGATGATGACGCTGTACAAAACCATGGTGGAAGTTTCCAGCAACGCCTCGCGATCGGCATTGCGCGATGGCCAGGTGTCGGCGGCGTTGTTGTCGGCGCAGATGGAGTTGCAGAGTGCTGGCTTCGGCGTGCCAGCAGCTGACAGTTTGAACAGCAAACTGTACGTGCGCGAGGTGGGCAAGGAGCTGGTCTGGCGCTACAAGGCCGAGCTCAGCGCCAGCGCCTACGTCTGCTCGGGGCTGCGTCTGGTCGACGGTGAAGGCCTGTACCGCTTCACCCCCAAAGCCTGCAGCGATGCCCAGGCAATCACATGGAAAAACAACGAGCAGCGCCTGCTTGCGGGCAGCGCGGCGTTCTTCACTCCCATGCAGAAGGACGGAAGTGCCTTCGCCTCGGGTGAGCAGGAAGTCGGCGCGATGAGCTTGGCGCCAGGCTACGTGTTTACGCTCAAGGGCGAGCGTAAATGCCTGCCTTACATGCAGCAGGATTTCAGTACCTCGCCAACTGCAGCGGTCGGGCAGCAATTGGCGTTGGAGCGCAGTGATGCCAGCGGCCACCTGTTCGTGGCCTGCCTGCCCAATCTTGCAGTGACCAGCTGATGCATAAGGAGCGTGTACGCATGGACATGAATCGCTTTTCCGCATTCAGGCGGCAGCGCGGGGTAGCCACGTTGCTGATCGTGTTGATGGTTGGCCTGGCGGTATCGGTCACGGTTGCAGCAACCATCTATTCGCTGCGCGGCACCCAGTCGCAGCAGCTCACAACCCATTCCGCCACCGCTGCGCAGGCTGCCGCCTGGCGCGGCGTCGAGGCCCTGCGTCTGTACCTGCTGGCGGTCGAAAAGCCGGTATGGCCGGGCTGGGTGGGCAATACCCACAAACCGGTCACCGGGCTGGAAGCGTTGGGGGTCCGCAAGGCGCTGGTGACCGCGGTGGAAGCGATCGGCAGCAACCAGTACCGGGTGATCGCCCAAGTCACTGGTCAGGCGGGTGTTGGCTCGGGCCTGACCACGGCCACGGTGGAAGTCGTTTACGACGTGGTGCCGGGCAATGGCATGCCGGGCGTGCCGCCGGTATGTCATTCCATGCCCAATGCGCCAGTGGTGTTCAACGGCGACGTCAGGCTGGACGGTGAAGGTACCCAGGTGGTCGACGACAAGTACGACTACGAGAACATCGTCGTCTCCGGCAAGCTGACCATCGGCGCCGGCGGAAAGGGCAAGGTCTCCGGCTGTGCCAAGGGGGCGATCACGGTCACCGGTGGAGATATCGCCGACAACGGCCACCTGCACTCGGAAAGCCAGCTGATCATAGGCGGCATGAATTTTCCCGCCGGTGCGCGGCTTTGGGCGCGCGAGATTACCTTCAATGGCGGCAGCGGCGGTCCACTCGCCAGGGCCTGGGCCGGTGCCTACGACGCCGTGGTGTACGCCAACGGTGTGGCGGTGGGTGAGGCCCGCGTCGGGGGCAGCCTGATCCCTGCCACTGTCTCCGGCGGTGTGCCGTGGACCCAGGGCACCGTGCTGCCCACGGCACTGTCGCGGGTCAAGGTGACCTTGGCACAGGGTAAGGGCACGGCGGAAGAAGTGAACTTCCTGCTCAATCTGCCGGCCCTGGACATGGCCAAGGCCGTCGACAGTGCCACCGGTGAACTGCACGGTGCCGGTGCGGTGATGGAGCAGCTGTCAGGTCCTGAGGAAACCGCATTCCGCTCGGCCGTACTCAGCTTCAAAGCCAAGGCCATTCATGGCGGCGGGTTCACCCAGGGTGGCGGTGCCACCACCGATATCGCCGATGCCTGGGGTTGGAACCTGGGCCTGGGCAGTGACAACCGTCGCTACGAGCGTGTGCGTGCCGCCGGCAGCCTGGCAATCCAGCACCAGGGCGTACGCATCGCTGAGTTTGCCGGTGGCGGTGAGATCTGGGCGCAGAGCGGCAATGAAGCCGGTGCGGGTTTTCCAGCAGTCACTGGGCGTACTGCTGGTTACCGTTACCACGGCGGCAGCAAGAAGCTGATGACCGAAGCCATGAAACCGGCTGGCTTTGCCGTGCAGGGCAGCCAAGGCGGCTTTTCGCCGGGTCTGCCGGGCCTGCCCTATTGCGATGTGCGCACCAACTACATCGATGCCGATGTCTACCGTGACCAATCCAATTACATCTTCGATGCCAATGGCGGCCAACCGCAGTTGACCATCCGCAATGTGATCGGCGCCGATGGCGTGGTGATCGGTGCTGCCAGTGGCACCGTCTATCCGCTGACCAATCCCGATGCGGCGCAGCTCAAGGTGCTGGAAGACCTGTTTGCCTGTGGTAGCTGGGCGGGCGCGGACAAGGGCTGCCGGGCCATGTACAGCAACGGCCGCTGGAACCTGCAACCACAGAAGACACCGCCGGGAATCTTCTGGTTCGACGGTCCGCTGGAGGTGCGATCCGCCAACCCCATCGTTGGCACGTTGATCGTGCGCGGCAACCTGGGTTTGAGCGACGGTGGCGGCAGCAAACTGCTCGAAGCTCCCAACTTCGCTGGCGTGGCCAAGGTCTGTGGCGGCGCGTATTACCCCACAAACCTGTGTGCCAGCCGCAGTGCGTTCGTGACCTGGGAGGATGCCGAAGGCGTCGTTTATACCGGTGCGGCCATCGGCAACGCGGCGGTGATCGCCAGCGGTGGCCTCAATGCGCAAAGCTGGACCAGCATCCGCGGCTCGGTGGTGCTGGGCAAGAAGATCGTCGTGGGCGGTGCCAAGGTAAACATCGAAGGCAGCCTGAGCGTTGGCAACAACGAGTTTTCGCAGATTGACATCGGCTCCACCGGCATGAAGGTGGAAACCCCGCAGGACTGGAAGAACCTTGGGCAGTTGCCGGTATGCAGCAAGGGCAGTCAGTCATTGCCGACAACACCGGGAATCGCCTCCGTGCAGTGGTCGCGCTATCTCTGAAGCAAACAATAAGAATCGCCGCGTAGGCGGCAGCTCTCTCTTCCTGGCGTGTCCCGAAATCCCCCGGGGCGCGCCTTTTTTTGCTTTGCGGCTGGGTGAACTGTTTTCAATCTCAGCGACCACGCCGTGCCATTGGTGGCCGGCGCTGCAGGTGCCGAAGCTGGCAACGGCCGGGCGGATCCGGGCGGGCCGCTGGTCGTATCGTTCTCTTCGGGGGGCCGCTGCAGCGGAATGGGGAAGGTGATTGTCCTGCGCGGTGGCGGTAGCGGCAGGCAGCGGGCACTGACAGCGGGGATGATCAATTTGCCGGCCTGCCCTTGAAAGGCCCCCAGCCAGCCCCATCTCCCAAACAAGCCCGCACGACGGGCCTTTTTACGCGTGATGCCGGCGTCCCCCTGTTTCCCAGCCGGTGTCGCCGAAATTTCAGGCCAATCAATTACTTAAGAGGTCCTTCATGAGCATCAAGCCGCTTCACGACCGCGTTGTGGTCAAGCCGATCGAAGCCGACGAAATCTCCGCCGGCGGCATCCTGATCCCGGATTCGGCCAAGGAAAAGTCCACCAAGGGTGAAGTCGTGGCCGTGGGCCCGGGCAAGCCGCTGGACAACGGTTCGGTGCGTGCCCCGTCGCTGAAGGTTGGCGACAAGGTCATTTACGGCCAGTACGCCGGTTCGTCCTACAAGGCCGAAGGCGTCGAGTACAAGGTGCTGCGCGAAGACGACGTACTCGCCATCATCGGCTGATTGCCTTTGCGGCGGTGATTCGGGATGCCGGAATTCGGGATTGGCAAAGGCGCTTGGCGCCGACCTTTCCTCCGCCTTCGAAGCCCCGCTGCTGATCTACCCCTTTCCTCTTTTTCAATCCCTATTCCCGAGGTTTCAAAGCTATGGCTGCCAAGGATATTCGTTTCGGTGAAGACGCCCGTTCGCGCATGGTGCGCGGCGTCAACGTTCTCGCCAATGCCGTCAAGGCAACCCTGGGCCCGAAGGGCCGCAACGTCGTGCTCGAGAAGAGCTTCGGCGCCCCGACCATCACCAAGGACGGCGTGTCCGTCGCCAAGGAAATCGAACTGGCTGACAAGTTCGAGAACATGGGCGCGCAGATGGTGAAGGAAGTTGCCTCGCGTACCAATGACGACGCTGGCGACGGCACCACCACCGCCACCGTGCTGGCCCAGGCCCTGATCCGCGAAGGCGCCAAGGCTGTTGCTGCCGGCATGAACCCGATGGACCTGAAGCGCGGTATCGACAAGGCTGTGATCGCTGCCGTCGCCGAGCTGAAGAACATCTCCAAGCCCACCGCTGACGACAAGGCAATTGCCCAGGTCGGCACCATCTCGGCCAACTCGGACGAGTCGATCGGCAACATCATTGCCGAAGCGATGAAGAAGGTTGGCAAGGAAGGCGTGATCACCGTTGAAGAAGGCTCGGGCCTGGAAAACGAGCTGGACGTCGTCGAGGGCATGCAGTTCGACCGCGGCTACCTGTCCCCGTACTTCATCAACAACCAGCAGTCGCAGACCGCTGACCTGGAAGACCCGTACATCCTGCTGCACGACAAGAAGATCTCCAACGTGCGTGATCTGCTGCCGGTGCTGGAAGGCGTCGCCAAGGCAGGCAAGCCGCTGCTGATCATTGCTGAAGACATCGAAGGCGAAGCGCTGGCTACCCTGGTGGTCAACACCATCCGTGGCATCGTCAAGGTCGTGGCAGTCAAGGCACCGGGCTTCGGCGATCGTCGCAAGGCGATGCTGGAAGACATGGCCGTGCTGACCGGCGGCACCGTGATTTCCGAAGAAGTTGGCCTGTCGCTGGAGAAGGCCACCATCAAGGACCTGGGCCGCGCCAAGAAGGTGCAGGTTTCCAAGGAAAACACCACCGTCATCGACGGCGCTGGCGACGTTGCCGGCATCGAGTCGCGCGTCAAGCAGATCAAGACCCAGATCGAAGAAACCTCTTCGGACTACGATCGTGAGAAGCTGCAGGAACGCGTTGCCAAGCTGGCCGGCGGCGTTGCCGTGATCAAGGTCGGTGCCTCGACCGAAATCGAAATGAAGGAAAAGAAGGACCGCGTTGACGACGCCCTGCACGCTACCCGCGCTGCTGTGGAAGAAGGCGTGGTCCCGGGCGGCGGCGTCGCCCTGGTGCGCGCTGTCACCGCTCTGTCCGGCCTGAAGGGCATCAACGAAGACCAGAACCACGGCATCCAGATCGCCCTGCGCGCGATGGAAGCCCCGCTGCGCGAAATCGTTGCCAACGCCGGTGAAGAGCCGTCGGTCATCGTCAACAAGGTCAAGGAAGGCACTGGCAGCTTCGGCTACAACGCCGCTACCGGCGAATTCGGCGACATGCTGGAATTCGGCATCCTGGACCCGACCAAGGTGACCCGTTCGGCGCTGCAGAACGCAGCCTCGATCGCTGGCCTGATGATCACCACCGAAGCCATGGTTGCCGAAGCTCCGAAGAAGGACGAGCCGGCCATGGGCGGCGGCGGTATGGGCGGTATGGGCGGCATGGGCGGCATGGACTTCTAAGTCCGCCGCAGCCTTACCACTGCTTGTAGTACACAAAACCCCGCCGCAAGGCGGGGTTTTGTTTTATGGTGCTGCGCAGTCCCATTGCGCGGAATCGCCATGCCAACCTCGTTGATCGTTGTCGATGATTTTCTTTCGCCCCAGGATGCGCTGGGTCTGCGCGAGGCTGGCCTGCGGCTTACTTATCCAGATCAGGATGGTGCCTTCCCAGGACGTAATTCACTCGAGCGTCTGCAGATTGAAGGCCTGTCCGAGGCAGCGTCGCGGCTGGTCAATGAGCCGCTGCAGCTCATCAATCCATTGCAGTCGCACGGGAAATTCCGCTTGACCCTGGCCGGCGACGTGGGCAGGGCCAAAGTGCATATTGATCGTTCCCATTGGTCGGGCATCCTCTATCTGAGCCGGCCGCAGGATTGCCAGGGCGGGACCGAGTTCTTCCGTCACCGCCGCACCAATACCGATCGCATGCCCCTCAACGCTGAGGAGTTGGCGCAATTGGGCTATGCCAATGCCGAGCAGGCGCATGGCGACATCATCGAGCGCGACAGCAATGACGATGCGCAGTGGGAAATGACCATGCGTGTGCCGATGCGCTTCAATCGCTTGATCCTGCTGCGACCATGGTTGTGGCACACGGCCGGCCAGGCTTTTGGTGACAACCCGGAAAATGGGCGACTCATCTATCTCATGTTTTTTGCCAGCCGTTGAGTGCGGCAGTGCGCCTCCTTGCCCCTGCCGAGCATGGCTCGGCATTACGGTTTGCCCCCACTCGTTCGCGTAGCGAAGGGAAGGGTTGGGGAGGGGGGAATTTTCAGCTTCTTCGGGCTGTGTCAACGTTGCGGCTTACGCCGCTTCCAGCCGATGCGTCGCTGGTAAAGCCCCTGCCGAGCATGGCTCAGCACTACAGGTGCGTGTTGGCCCATTGCACGATGCTGCTGGCCGGCATCGCCCCGGATTGACGTGCGATCTCGCGGCCGCCCTGGATCAGCACCATCGTCGGAATGCTGCGGATGCCATAGCGGGTGGCGATGGCCGGCTCCGCTTCCGTATCCAGTTTGCCCAAGCGCATACGCGGTTCCAGCTGTACGGCGGCCTTGGCGAATTCGGGGGCCATCTGCCGGCACGGGCCGCACCAGCTGGCCCAGAAATCCACCAGCAGCGGAATCTGTGAGCGGCTGGCGTGTGCTTCGAAAGCCGCTGCGTTCAATGCAACTGGCCCGGCTGCAAACAGTGGCTGGTGGCAGCGGCCGCAGGATGGCGCTTGTGACAGACGCGCAGCCGGGACGCGATTGATCGCATTGCAATGCGGGCAGGCAATCTGCAGCAGATCGGAATGGGTGTCGCTCATCGGGATGACCATCGCACGCTGGACCGGGTAACAGTATGCGCTGTGTTGCTGAACCTGCTGTTGCAGGGCGCGGTCCGCGTTGATCAAGGCGTGTTGCACAGCCCCAGTGCAGCCAGCTCGGCCTTTTGTGCGTCGGGCAGCGCCGTCATCGTTGCGGTGTCGCTGCAAGCGGCACGTACCGCGTCAAGATCGTCCGCGCGCAATAGCGCACCACCTTCGCTTGACGCTGCGCTGTTGCCGGCGTCGGCGGCAGCCGTTGGTTGATGCTTCGGCGCGTGCGCCGGCTGCTTGCGTTTCCCGCCTTGGCCGAGCAGGCGCAGGGTAAACAGTTGCGAGCCACGGGCGATCACGATGTGGTCGCGGGCAATGGCGTGCAGGCGCAGGCCGTTGCCGATCTGCTCGCCTACGTGCAGCGTCTGTGACGCAGCGCCGGCTTGCTGGACTACCGCCAACGAGCGTTCTGCCTGCGGATGCACGAAGGTTGCCAGCAGTCTTGGTGCCTGGGTGGCGCTGGCTGCGTACAGCGGCGGGCGCTGCTCATGCGCATCGGGTTGCGCCATCGCCACGCTGGTGACGCTGTAGCACGCGCCAATGACCAGCTTGGTGATCAGTGGCAATGATGGAATTGATGGCTTCATTTGCATGCGCGAAAGCCCGGGGCGCGGTGGCCCCGGGCGGTTGCTGGTTACTGGATGTTCAAACCACGCAGCACAACCAGGTTGTTGGGGCTGAGCAGCGCCAGCAAGGCGTTGTCATTGGCGCTCAGTCCGGTCCAACGCTGGTTTGCACCACCGCTGCAGGCGTAGGTGATCAACTTGCCGCGGCCTGCGGTCAGGAAGCCGCCAGACAGGTCCAGGCAGCTGCCATTGCGGCCGATCTTCGGCAATGCACTGAGGTCGAACATCTGCGCATCCAGCGTACGATCACACCTGCTCAAGGTCACCGCAGTATTGTTGCCACCGTTGCCGGACAGGCACATGGCCGGGTTGGCCGCGCTGTGGATCGCGCCGCGCAGATCGGCCATCCACAGCTCATTGTCGGCACCGCTGCAGGTGCTGGCATCGGCGATGTAGACCGACAGCTTGCCATCGACCGTCTCGGTCTTCAGGCAGTGCTTGCTGTTGGTGACCAGCATCTGCTGGGCGGCCGGCAACAAGGGTGTCTTGCGCAGACCCAGGGTATCCAGCAGCTTCTTGAGTGCTTCCACTGCAGCGGTGTTGTTGCTGGCCTGCAGGTCGGCGCGGTAGCGGTTCATCCAGCGATTCAGGCGTGTGGCCTTGGTCTCCTGCGCGATGTAGGCATCGCGTACCTGCCGGGCTTCGCTGGACAGGCCGCTGGCGTCGTCACCCCAGCTCGCATACAGCACGTTGCCACGCGCACCGAGGTTGATCAGTGGCTTGCCAGCGGCGGCTGCCAGCAGCGTGTCCAGTTCCGGCAGTTCGACCGCACGCAACGCGCTGTAACCGGCTTCCTTGCCAACGACTACCGGTGCCTTCATCGGCGGCAGATTCTGCGGGAAGCTCATTGTTGCCAGGGTGCTGACCGCTGCGCCGGCGTCCTGGCACTGCAGGCTGGCCTGCTGCGGCTTGTCGGCCTGGGCCAGGTTGATATGCAGCTTGTTGACCGAGCCGTTCTGCAGGACGTTGCCGGCCACGGCGATGCGCTTGCTGCTGCCGCCGTTGAACGTCACCTGCAGCCAGCATTGGCGGCTGCTGGCATTGGCTACCGGTGCCGGCAGGTCGAACACATTGCCCCAGTTGCCGCGGAACGCGGGGTAGAGCAGGGCGTTGCCGGTGCTGGGGTCGTAACCGCCGAGCACCGTGAAGACTGGTGTACCGACCAGGCGTGGCTTCAGGTAGTTGCCATCGGTCGAGTTGAAGAACAGTTCCTTGTTGGTCGGAACCTTGCCGGTCACCGGCTCCATCCTGCGGGTGTCTGCATTCCAGCCCAGGTAACCGGTGGTCGAACTCTGCGCCGGCACCGGTTTGTTCAAACGCGGTTGGATCGCGATCCTGGTGCTGTAGCCGGTGTAGTGCGTGTAACGCGACAGTGCGCTGGAATAGTTGCCGCCGGCCATGGCATCGGTGGCGAAGCTGTAGGTGTCTTCATAGATCGGCATGCCGCTCAAACCGTCGGTCTTGGCCCGGCTCCAATGCAGGTTGCCGCGCATGCGCTTGCGGTAGGAGATGTAGCCCCAGCCGCTGTCGTGGTGGTGGCCGGACAGGAAGTAGTTGTCGCCGGATTGGCCCGGGTAGTGGCCCAGCCCGTAGTGGTGGCCGATCTCGTGACTGAACTCGTTGCCGCTGGTGGAGTACAGCGTGAGCATGCCGTTGCCGCCGCTCAAGCCATGACTCTGCACGCCGTTGCTGTACCTGCCCACGGCATGGTGGGCCACCACGTTCTGGAACCACTGCGGCTGCGACTGCCCGGCCATGCCGGAGGCTGTGGCACCGAAGTTGGCCAGGTTGATGCCGACACTGACCGTGGACTTGCCGGTGTTCTCGCGCATGTCGCCGGAATACACGCCGCCTTCGCCAGCGCTGGCAGTGTCGTAGATGGTGCCGTTGGCGACCATCACCTTGTCCAGCTGCATCGGTTCGTAATAGGCGACGGTGAAACGTGCGGCTGGAATGGTCTGGAAATAATCGGCCGCGCCCTGCTCGGGATGCTTCAGCAGCCAGAACGCATCGCTCTCTGCGGGCGGTGCGGTCAGCATGCCCAGGCGGATGTTGTGCACCACCAGTTCAGCAGGCGCGCCGAACTCGATCTTGTCAGCGGCAAGGCTGCCGCTGCGTGACTTGCTGTCAGTGATGCTCAGGCTCATGCCTGGCTTGACCCAGTCCCACGGCAGCGGCACCGACCAGGCGCGGCGGGAGCAGTTGTAGTCGGGGCGGCCGTCGTTGTTGTTGTAGTCCGAGCGGTACATCGCGTTCGGGTGCAGCAGGTCCAGTGTGCCCTTGACGGCACCGTCGATGGACACGGTGACCTTGACCGAGTCGACGCCCTGCAACGAGGGATCCGGCGTGACCAGCAGCAATGCGGCGCGCTCGGTGGTCAGGCGTGGCATGTTTTTGGCTTCGTTGCCGCTGGGGTCGACGGTGTGGCTTTGCGCGAACTGGACCATTGCCGGCAGGTTGCCGGCCAGATCATTGCGCACTGCCCGGGTGGCACCGCTGGCGTCGATGTCGTAGAAGCCCTTGAGCTCGACTTCGTCATAGGCCGCGCTGGTCGGTTCCGGGTACGGATCGGCCGGGGTGGGTGTGCCGCCGCCGGTGTTGCCGCCGCCATTGCTACCACCACCGCTGCTACCACCACCGCCGCCACATGCAGCCAGCAGGGCGGTGGACAGTGCCAGAACAAGGACGCGCGGATTGAATGCGTTCTTCAAGAATTACTCCCCTTGGTTTTGAAGTACTACAGATTGGTGCGGCTGCAGGCACCGGGGTCCCAACGCCCGGGTGTCATTGCGGCTGCTGGCCGCGTCAGTTGCCGGTGGCCGGCGGACTGACGCGATCGGATGCCGGGTCGGCGTTGAACAGCTGTTCGGCCGACGCAGGCAGCGGGTTGGCGTATTTGCCGCCAGTGCTCGGTGCGCTGCGCAGATCCAGATACTTGCGCGCGCTCATGTCGTTGGCCGCGCTCTGCCCGAGAATCACGCTGGGGCGCAGGAAAACCATCAGGTTGCGTTTGACCCGGGTGTCGCTGGTGGAGCTGAACAAGCGGCCCAGGCCAGGGATGCTGCCGAGCAGCGGCACGCTGGAGCGGGTATGAGTGACGTCGTCCTGGATCAGTCCGCCAAGCACGATCACCTGTCCGTCATTGGCCAGGATGGTGCTCTTGATCGAGCGCTTGTTGGTGATCACGTCGGACAGGGTGATGCCGCTGGGTGTAGGCGCCAGCGAGGAAATTTCCTGTTCGATCTCCAGCCGCAGCGTGCCGCCCTGGTTGATATGCGGCGTCACCTTCAGGGTCACGCCGATGTCCTGGCGCTGGATGGTGGTGAACGGATTGCTGGTGCCATCGCCGGTGGTGGTGTACGAGCCGGTCTGGAATGGCACGTTCTGGCCGACCAGGATTTCCGCTGGCTCGTGGTCCAGGGTCAGCAGGGTGGGCGTGGACAGCAGATTGTTCTTGGAATTGGTCGACAGCGCCGTCACCAGCGCACCGAAGTTGCTGTTGCCGATGCCGAGAATGGCGCCGGACGGCAGCGATGTTGGCGGGGTGCCGGCCGCCAGCGAGCTGAGCAGGGTGCCGATCGACATGCCGGTGTTGTTGAAGTTGACGCCACCCACGCCATTGCTGCGTGAGCCGCCATCCAGTGCCCACTGCACGCCCAGGGCATCCTCGATGTCGCCGGAAATCTCGACGATGGCCGCTTCCACCAATACCTGCGAGCGCGGGATGTCCAGCTGCCGGACGATGTCGCTCAGTACCTGCAGCATCTCGGGTTTGGCGTGGATGACCACTGCATTGAGGCTTTCATCGGCGCGGATCAAGGTGCCGATCTGGGTCTGCTTGTCATCGCCCTCCTGCTTGATGGAATCGCCGATGGCGCCAAGGGTCTGCGCCATCTGCTTGGCATCGCCATGCTGCAGGCGGATCACCTGGGTGGTGGTCGAGCGCGGTGCGTCCACGTCCAGCGAGCGGGCCAGTGCCAGCAGCCGTTCGCGGGCCTGCTCGGGGCCGAAGATCAGCAGGCGGTTGGTGCGGGTATCGGCCAGCACCTTTCTGCTGGTGCCGGCGCTACCGGCGACGCTGGCCTGCAGCAGCTTCTGCAGGCTTTCCACGCTTGCGTAGCGCACCTCGTAGGCACTGTGCGCATGCAGCCTGGGCGCGTCCAGCTGCCGCAGCAAGGCCTCGATGCGGGCGATATTGCCGCGCCTATCACTGATGATCAGCGCATTCGCGGTGGGCACTGCTGCAAGGTGGGCATTGGCCGGTACCAGCGGACGCAGCATGGGCAGCAGATCGGTGACGCTGCCGTTCTGTACGCTCAGTACCCGGGTTTCAATCGCGTCCGGACCACGGCCGCGGCCATCGACAAATACGTGCGCTTCGTCATTTGGCACCACCCGGGTCTGGGTGTCTTCTTCGATCACCGCAAAGCCATGCACGGT
This sequence comes from Stenotrophomonas sp. STEN083, assembly GCF_056759195.1. Lineage (NCBI taxonomy): Bacteria > Pseudomonadati > Pseudomonadota > Gammaproteobacteria > Lysobacterales > Lysobacteraceae > Stenotrophomonas > Stenotrophomonas sp. STEN083. The sequence continues at coordinate 46,114 of NZ_JBRRCU010000003.1, forward strand.
CATCACCGATAGGAACAGCCGACGGACCTCCGGCAGCGTCATCGGCTCCTGGGTGGTCACGCTGACATCGCCGACCACCCTTGGATCGACGATCAAGGTGTCGCCGGTGATGTTTGCCACTGCGCCAATGAAGTCACGGATATCTGTGTCCTTCATGTTGATGCTCCATTGCTGGGGAGCATCGGTGGTTGGCGCTGCGCTGAGTGTTGCCGGTGCAAATGCCAGCAAGGACAGCAGCGTCATCCTGCGCAGCAAGCTGCGTGCGGTTGCGTGGATCATTCGACACCACCCACTGTCTGCGGTGTTGCTGGGCCGGGAAAGTCGAGCCGGCCGTTCATGCCATTACGGGTGAACAGCACATGGTCGTGCGCGATCAGCCGCAGCACGACGCCGGGCAGGAACTCGTCACCAACCAACAGGTTCAGCGCGCCCTGGCCCTCGATATTGATCAATGCTTGTGATTGCCGTGGGTCGGCGGCGACGATGCAGCCCTGCAGCTGCACGCCTTGCAGATTGGCTGCGCCCGTGGCCGCAGGATTGCCGAACAGCCGTTGCAGCAGTTGCGGCGACAGTTGAGGAGCGCTCACTGGCATCGTGCTGGCACTGACTGGCGGGCGGCTCATCTGCAGATAGAGCTGACGCGCCTGCCATGCCAGTGCGGCAGCAGCGACAAGTGGGATGGCGATCGCGACGATCTTCGGCAGCAGTTTGGAGGTATCAGACTGGAACATCGTTGTTACGGAATCTCCCTTGGCAAAATCCGCGCGCACAAGGGGGAGCTCGCTGCACTTTTCAGGCAACGTCGCGCTAAAGATCTCTGGTTTTCCCCTGTTTTCGCAGTGTCAGATTCTGCGAAGCCGGTACTCTAGCTGCGTATGTAAGAGAGTGCGATGCGGATACGTACGGAAGTGTGATCGTCATCCGGAAAGCGATGTCGAAGTCACGCCTTTTTGTCCGGAACATGGCATTTTCCGGGCACGTTTTTACAGGGGAAAGTGTGACATCGCTCCGCGCAGCGATATCACCTTGCAGCATTGATGTTTGAAAAGGAGCTCACGGCGTCGCCGGCACCTGCTGGCGGCGTGCCTACATTGCGCCTGCCGTTTGCGTTCGCTCGCCGCCATGGCGTGTTGCTGGATGATGCTGTCCGCCAGATCGTCTGCCGCAGCGATGCCGGCTTGAGCGCGCTGGCTGAAGTGCAGCGCATTGCCGGTTGCGCACTGCCGCAGCAGATCGTTGCCGACGAGGTTTTCGAGCTGGCACTGCAGCAGGCCTACCAGCAGGACTCCGGCACCGCCATGAGCATGGCCGATGAGCTCGGCGACAGCCTGGATCTGGCCAGCCTGGTGGAAGGCATGCCGCAGGTGGAGGATCTGCTGGACCAGCAGGACGATGCGCCAATCATCCGCCTGATCAACGCCTTGCTCGGTGAGGCGTTGGCCGAGCAAGCCTCCGATATCCACATCGAATCATTCGAACGCCGCCTGGTGGTGCGTTTCCGCGTGGATGGCATCCTGCGTGACGTGGTCGAGCCACGGCGCGAACTGGCAGCGCTGCTGGTGTCGCGCATCAAGGTGATGGCGCGGCTGGATATCGCCGAGAAGCGGCTGCCACAGGACGGACGTATCTCGGTGCGGGTGGGTGGACGCGAAGTGGATATCCGTGTGTCCACCCTGCCTGCGGCCAATGGTGAGCGGGTGGTGCTGCGACTGCTGGACAAGCAAACCGGGCAGTTGTCGCTGCAGCACCTGGGCATGCGGATGCGCGATGTCGGGGTGATGCAGGCGATGCTGTGCCGGCCGCACGGCATCGTGCTGGTCACCGGCCCCACCGGCGCCGGCAAGAGCACCACCCTGTATGCCGGCCTGCGCGCCATCAACAACCGCGAGCGCAACATCCTCACCGTTGAAGATCCGATCGAGTACCACCTCGATGGCGTCGGCCAGACCCAGGTCAATGCCCGCATCGACATGACCTTCGCACGCGGCCTGCGCGCCATCCTGCGCCAGGATCCCGATGTGCTGATGGTCGGCGAAATCCGCGACAGCGAAACCGCGCGCATCGCCGTACAGGCCTCGCTTACCGGCCACCTGCTGCTGTCCACCCTGCATACCAACAGCGCGGTTGGTGCGGTCACCCGTCTGCTCGACATGGGGATCGAATCCTTCCTGCTGTCCTCCTCGCTGCTAGGTGTGCTGGCACAACGGCTGGTGCGCAGGCTATGCCCGCAGTGTCGGGCGGCAACGCCGGCGTCCAGCGCCGAGTGCGCGCAGCTGGGTATGGAAGCCTGGCAACGGCCGCTGCTGTTCCGCGCGGTTGGTTGCGATCACTGCAAAGGCCAGGGTTACCGCGGCCGCACCGGCATCTACGAGCTGGTCGAATTTGGTCCCGAGCTGCGCGCGCTGGTGCATGACGGCGCGGGTGAGGCTGAGCTGTTGGAGCAGGCGCGACGACAGGGCCCGTCGATGCTGGACGATGGCCGCGCCAAGGTGCTCGATGGCGTCACCACGCTGGAAGAAGTGCTGCGGGTTGGGCGCGACCTGTGAGTGCCAGTGTCGTAGGGAGTAGGGATTGATGGCGGCGTTCGAGTATCTGGCCTTATCCGCCGATGGCCGTCGTCACAAGGGTGTGGTCGAGGCCGACAGCGCACGCCAGGCACGGCAGCAGCTGCGTGAGCGCAATCTGGCACCGGTGCAGGTGGATCCGGTCGCGGCGCGCGAAGGTACGGCCAGCGGTAGCGGCGGCGGGCGCATCGGTAGCGCCGACCTGGCTCTGCTGACCCGGCAGTTGGCCACCTTGGTGCAGGCCGCTCTGCCGGTTGAAGAAGCCCTGCGCGCGGTCGCCGCACAGACCAGCAAGCCGCGCATACGCGCGACCTTGTTGGCGGTGCGCGGCAGGATTCTGGAAGGGCACGGCCTGGCTGCGGCGCTGGCGGCGTATCCGCGTGCCTTCCCGGGTATCTATCGGAGCATGGTAGCGGCAGGCGAACGTGGCCATCTCGGTGTGGTGCTGGAGCAGCTTGCCGACTACACCGAACAGCGCCAGCAGTCACGGCAGCGGATCCAGCTGGCCTTGTTGTATCCGTTGATCCTGCTGGTGGTGGCTGGGTTGATCGTCAGCTTTCTGCTGGGCTACGTAGTGCCGGATGTGATCGATGTCTTCGTCGATTCCGGCCAGGCGCTGCCTTTGCTGACCCGTGCGCTGGTGGCCAGCAGTAACGCGCTCAGCCAGTGGGGGCCGTGGCTGCTGCCGGTGCTGGCCGTTGCCGGTGTGCTGGTGTGGCGTGGGTTGCAGCAGCCGACCAGGCGTCTGCGCTGTGATAGGGCGTTGCTGCAGCTGCCGTTGTTCGGCCTGCTGCTGCGCGACCTGGACAGTGCGCGCTTTGCCTCCACGCTGGCAATCCTGGTGCGCAGCGGCGTGCCTTTGGTGGATGCGCTGCGTATCGCCGCACAGGTGGTTGGCAATCAGTGCATCAAGGCCGGTCTGCTGCACGCCGAAGTCGTTGTGCGCGAGGGCGGCAGCCTGACCCGCGCGCTGGAACAGCACACGCCACTGCCGCCGATGCTGCTGCACATGGTTGCCGCAGGTGAGAAATCCGGTGTGCTGGAGGCGATGCTGGCGCGCGCCGCACGCAACCAGGAAACCGATCTGGCCGCACGCATCGCCTTGCTGATCGGCTTGTTCGAGCCCTTGATGCTGGTGCTGATGGGGGCGGTGGTGTTGTTGATCGTGCTGGCCATCCTGCTGCCGATCATGTCCTTGAACCAACTAGTGGGTTGAAACAGCAATGAACGTATCGGCAAGACAGCAGGCCGGCTTCACCTTGATAGAAATCATGGTGGTCGTGGTGATCATCGGCATTCTTGCCGCGCTGGTGGTGCCCAAGGTGATGGGACGGCCTGAGCAGGCCAAGGTCACCGTCGCCCGTGGCGATCTCAAGGCGATCGCCTCGGCACTGGAAATGTATCGGCTGGACAACCGCCGCTATCCGGATACCCAGCAGGGCCTGGAAGCATTGGTGCAGCGCCCGCCCAGTGGTGCCGACAACTGGAATCCCGAGGGCTACCTCGGGCGCCTGCCGGTTGATCCCTGGGGCAAACCCTATCTGTACCTGGCACCTGGCAGCAAGGGCGCCTATGACCTGTGGAGCTACGGTGCCGATGGTCGCGAAGGCGGCGATGCATTGGACACCGACCTGGACAGCAGGGATATCTGAGCGTGCGGCATGCGCGCGGCTACACCCTGGTGGAAGTACTGGTGGTGATGGTGATCATTGGCGTGCTGGCCGGAGCGGTGGGCTTATCCGGGGCGGCGCGTGGCGATGGCTATGTGCTGCGCGAGGAGGCCGAGCGCTTTGCTGCGGTGCTGCGCGTGCTAGCCGATGAGGCTGTGCAGGACAATCGCGAGTACGGCGTGCGTATCAGTGCGCAGGGCTACGAGTTGCGTGCCTATGACGCCTTCGATGGGCGCTGGCGTGTGCAGTCGGACTGGTCATCGAGACAGCTGCCGCCGACCATGCAGCTGACGTTGAGTGTGGAAGGTGCGCCGGTTGTCCTCACGGATGCCGGCGTCGATGCACAGCCGCCACAGATCGTGCTGTCGTCTTCGGCGCAATCGACACCCTTCAGCGCAACCATGACTGCCACTGACAAGCACGGTCTTGCCTACCGGATCACCGCGGACGGCTTCAGTGACCCGCAGGTACAACTGGTGTCGCAGCAATGAAGCAGGCGCGTGGATTCACCCTGCTGGAAGTGATGGTGGCACTGGCTGTGTTGGCCGTGGTTGCGGCGATGGTGCATGTCACCCTGCAGCGCCATGTGCACAATGCGCGCCTGCTGGAGAACCGTGCATTGGCCGGCTGGCTCGCCGATACCACCCTGGCCGAGCTGCAGCTGCAGGGGGCGGCGGCACCGGGCAGCAGTGATGTCGTCGTCGAACAGGGCAGTCGGCGCTGGCGGGTACGGTGCGAGATACAGGCCACCGCCGAGCCGCAGCTGCGGCTGGTGCAGCTGCGGGTGACGGATGCGGACAACGAGGATGGTGGTGTCAGCCTGACCGGTTTCGTCGGGGTGGGGCGGTGAAGCAGCGCGCAGATGCTGGTTTTACCCTGCTGGAAGTGCTGGTTGCGGTGGCGATCTTTGCCCTGATCGGCATTGCCAGCCATCGTCTGCTGGTGTCAGCGATACGCGTGGATTCGCAGACCCGCGAGCAGGAGCAGCAACTGCGGCAACTGCTGCGGGCGATGACCAGCCTGGAACGCGATGTCGAGCAGGCCGTCGCGCGCCCGGTACTGGCCAATGACGGTAGCGATGAGCCTGCATTCTGGAGCGATCCCGACGGGCAGGGCCTGCACTGGACGCGTGCTGGCTGGAGCAATCCGCAGGGCGCGCCGCGCGCACAGCTGCAGCGGGTGCACTGGCGGCACGACGGTTCGGATCTCCTGCGCGAGTACTGGCCGGTGCTCGATCGTGGCGACGACACCGCAGCCCAGCGGCAACACGTCCTGCAGAACGTCATCGCCCTGCAATGGCGCTATCTGGATCGGCAGGGCCTATGGCGCACGCAATGGCAGGGCACGGAGGCGCAGCCATTGCCGCGCGCACTGGAAGTACGCATTGAACACGCCCGTTTCGGTGCGTTGCGAAGGGTGCTGTTGCTGCCCGCAGGTGCCACCGGGAGTCAGTCGCCATGAAGCGGGCGCAGCAAGGCATCGCGCTGATCACGGTGTTGCTGGTGGTTGCGCTGGCGGCCACCGTGTGTGCGGCACTGGTCACCCGTCAGCAGCTGTCGATACGCGCCAGTGCCAATCAACTGCATGCGCGTCAGGCCTGGCACTACGCGCGAGGTGGCGAGCAGCTGGCCAGCGCCATGTTGACGGCGGATCTGCGCGAAAGTGCGGGCATCGATCATCGCGGCGAGCCCTGGGCGCAAGGCCTGCCGGTGTATCCAGTGGACGGTGGTCAGCTGAGTGTGTCGATCGACGATCTGTCCGGCCGCTTCAATCTCAACAGTGTTGTGCAGAACGGCGCACTGGATTCCGCTGCATTTGCACGCCTGCAGCGCCTGCTGGTGCTGTTGCGGATGGATCCGCAGCTGGCCTGGCAACTGGTGGCCTGGCTGGCCCCGTCGTTGGCGCCGGATGCGATCCGTCTTTCCAGCGACCGCGAGTACCAGCGCCGTCAGCCGGCGTATCGGCCAGCGCGCCGCGCCCTGCAGGATGTCAGTGAGCTGCGCTTGCTGGCCGGCGTCGACGACGCGGCTTACCAGCGCCTGCTGCCGCATGTCAGCGCGCTACCGGCAACGGCTGCGCTCAATCTCAATACCGCCGATCCGCTGCTATTGGCGAGTCTCGCCGATGGGCTCGGCCTTGCCGATGGCCAACGCTTGGTTGCCGCTCGCGCTGGCAATGGTTTTGCCAGTGTCGATGAGGTGCTGGCGCAGCCGGTGCTGCAGCGGCGGCTGGTGGCACGCAGCGGCTTGGCGGTGCGTAGCAACTGGTTCCTCGCCAGTACTGAAGTCGTCATCGGCGAACGCCGCCTGCGTCTGCTCAGCACCTTGCACCGCGATGCGGGCAGCGTGCAGGTAGTTGCCCGGCAGTTGGCTCCCCCTGCATTTCCCGAGAAAGATCGATGAAGCCACAACCGCCATTGCCGTGTCTGTTCCTGCCTGCATGGTGCAGCGCGAGCCTGCAGGATGATCTGCAGGTCAGCTGGAGCGATGGCCAGCAGGCCGCGCAGCTGCCCTTGCGTGAGGCGTTGGCAACACTCAAGGGCCGCACGATCGCCTTGATCGTGCCGGTTGAGCACGTCGCCAGCTGTGCAGTCAGCCTGCCCGCAGGCAGCAGGCACTGGCAGTTGAAAGCCTTGCCCTATGCGCTGGAGCCGCTGCTGGCCGAAGAGGTGGAGCGAATGCATCTGGTCCTGGGCGAACGCCTGCACGATGGTCAGCATCGGGTGGTGGCCATCAAGCGCACGCTGCTGGAGACCTGGTTGCGTTACCTGCGCGAGAACGGTGTGCGGGTAAGCGCAATCCATGTGGATGCGGACCTGCTGCCGAACGAGCCTGCCAGCTTGTATTGGGACAGTGAGCGTTGTCTTTTGGCCGTTGCCAATGGGCTGCGGCTCGCGCTGACGCCAGCGCAGCTACGTGCAGTGCTGGAGCGGCTGCCAGCAACCTGCAAGGTATTCCACGCCCTCGATGACAAACCGGTGTTGCCGGCCGGGGCGAAAGTCGAACTGCAGATGTTCGACGGCACGCAGCCGACGTGGATGGCCGGGCAGTGTTCGCATGCATTGAATCTGGCGCAGGGAGAATTTGCTGCCGCCTCAAGCCTGCGCCTGCATCACTGGAAGCCAGTGGCATGGGCGCTGGCGGCTGTACTGCTGGCGCAGCTTGCATTCGATGGTGCACAGGCGTGGTTGTTGAACCAGCAGGCAGCCGCTTATCGGCAAGCCAACGAAGCCATCTACAAGGGTTTGTTTCCGCAGGAGCGGCGTATCGTCGATCTGAAAGCGCAGTTCGACCAGCATTTGCGCCTAGGCAATTCCTCCACCCAGTTGCAGAATTTGCTGGCGGCGGTTGCCGAGGTCATGCCGGCTACGACGGAGGTGCAGCTGCGACGGATGCACTATCACGCCGGGCAGGGCGAGTTGCTGCTGCAACTGCAGGGCGAACAGTCTGCGTTGCACGGGCTGCAGCAAGGGCTGCAGTCCATGCCGCTGCGGGTGAAGGCGACGCGCTTGGATGAAGGTGGCCTGCAATTGAGTGTTGGAGAAACGCAATGAGTGCGCCTGTTTCAAACACGCCAGGAATGCAGGTCATGCGCGATTGGCTCGCCGCGCGCTGGCGCATGTTGGCTCCGCGCGATCGCGCCGCATTGCAGCTGTTGTTGGCGGTTGCGATTGTGCTGGCATTCTGGTTTGGTGCATGGTTGCCCACCCGCGAAGCACTGCGACAGGCACGCAGCAATGTGACTACGGAGCAGCAACTGCAGACCCACCTGCGTGCCAATGCACCACGTTTGATTGCAGCAACGCAGCGCACTGCTGCGCCAAACCCGGAGCAGCTGCCCGCGCTGTTGACAGCAACGGCGGACAAACATGGGCTGGCAATCAGTGCGGTGCAGCAGGCGGATCAGCGCATAAAACTTGCCTTGAGTGGCGCGCCAGCTGATGTGATGCTCTGGTTGCAGACGCTGCAGAGTTTGGGCGTTTCCGTGGATGAGCTGACACTGGCACAGCAGCCCGATGCAAGCTGGAATGGCGAGGTGTTGTTGCTCGTCTCGCGAAGCTGAACGTGACGACCGCAGGGTCTGTTGCCGCTGAAACTGTCGCATCACACAAAAAACCATGTTATCAATGCTCCCCATGAACGCAGCCCGCGCCAGCTTTTATTTTTGGTATTACTTTCCCAAGCCGCTGGCGGAGGAAGGACTGCGCTTACCCTGAAGAAACTTTCAGATGCATTCCCGAAAAGCCGCCAGCGAACCTGGCGGCTTTTTTCATGCCGCCACGCTGGGGCCAAACCATTCACTAGCTTTGAACTGGAGACCCCCCATGCCCCCCCATACCGACGATCTGCGCATCCGCAAACTTGAACCCCTGACCTCGCCGGCGCAGCTGTTGGCATTGCTGCCCTGTGATGAAGACGCCTCGCAGACCGTGGCCGACGCACGCGCCTCGCTGCACCGCATCCTGCACGGCCAGGACGACCGCCTGGCCGTCGTGGTCGGCCCGTGTTCGATTCATGACCCGGTGGCGGCGATGGAGTACGCCCAGCGCCTGCGTCCGCTGCGTGATGCGCTGGCCGGCGAGCTTGAGATCGTGATGCGCGTGTACTTCGAGAAGCCGCGCACCACGGTGGGCTGGAAGGGCCTGATCAACGACCCGGACCTGGACGGCAGCTTCAACATCAACAAGGGCCTGCGCGTGGCGCGCGGCCTGTTGCGTGACATCAACCGCCTCGGTTTGCCGGCCGGCGTGGAGTTTCTCGACGTGATCTCGCCGCAGTACATCGCCGACCTGGTGGCCTGGGGCGCGATTGGTGCGCGTACCACCGAAAGTCAGGTGCACCGCGAGCTGGCTTCGGGCCTGTCGTGCCCGGTCGGCTTCAAGAACGGCACCACCGGTGATGTGAAGATCGCCGCCGATGCGGTCGGCGCGGCCTCGCACCCGCACCACTTCCTGTCTGTGACCAAGGAAGGCGGCACCGCCATCGTGGCCACCCGCGGCAACCCGGATTGCCATGTGATCCTGCGCGGCGGCAAGACCCCGAACTACGACGCCGCCAGCGTGCAGGCCGCCAGCGACGTGCTGGCCAAGTCGCAGCTGCCGGCGCGGCTGATGATCGATGCCAGCCACGCCAACAGCAACAAGAAGCCGGAAAACCAGCCCAAGGTCATCGATGACATTGCTACCCAGCTGGAAGCCGGTGAGCAGCGCATTGTCGGGGTGATGATCGAAAGCCACCTGGTTGCCGGTCGCCAGGACCTGGTCGAAGGCCAGCCGCTGGTTTACGGCCAGAGCATCACCGATGGCTGCATCGATTGGGACAGTACCGTGCAGGTGCTGGAGCGTCTGGCCGATGCGGTGCGGGCCCGTCGTCGCGCCCAGCTGGAAGCGGCCGCCTGAGGATTCCGTGACAGTTTCACTGGCGCACATCGGGCTGCCCGCGTAATTTACCCGGCGGGAGGCGGTAGGCCTCCCGCCTGCTGTGAAGACAGGGGAGCACCGTCTCCGGCAGGAAGGCTATGAATCAACGCTCCATGGAGAAGGAACTGATGCGTACCCGTATGTGCACCGTGGCATTGGCTTTGATGCTGGTCCCGTCGCTGGCGCTGGCCAAGAAGGAAGTCGTGGATTCGGGCAGTGGCTGCCTGCAGAATCTGTCGGTGGCCGGCGGCTTCACCAGCGGCAAGCAGTTCCTGGCCTCGACCGACCATGAAGGTGTCAGCTACGCCGACGCATTCGCCAAGACCGTGGCGGCGATCGAAGCCGAAGGCATGGTTGGTATTTACCCGAACGAGACCACTGGCTATATCGCTGCCGAAAACCCGGTCCGCGGTGGTGGTGGTTCAACCGTTCCGCTGCGCACCACCGTGCGTCGCCAGCCTGATGGCAGTGTCCGCGTCGAAGTGCGTTTCAGCATCAAGGGCGGGCAGATGACCTCCAACAAGGCGGTTGGCGAAGGCCTGTGCAAGATTGCTGACGCAGCCAGCCTGTAAGACGAGGCAGGCTCAAGTGAAGGGGCTGTGGTTTCTGTATCTGCTGGAATGCCGTGATGGCAGCTACTACGCGGGTATCAGTACCGATGTGCAGGCCCGTTTCCTGGTCCATGCTGCCGGCAAGGGTGCGCGCTATACCCGCTCGCACCCGCCGCTGCGGATACTGGCCAGCCGCGCCTATGCTGATCGCTCGGCCGCATCACGCGCCGAGTGGCAGATCAAGCAGCTGCCGCGTGAGCGCAAGCTGGCCTGGCTGGAACGGACAGAGGATTGAGGTAGAGTCGTACCTGTAGCCGCGGCAGTTAGCGGCTTCCAACGTCCGGTCATCCGGGCAACAGCCACGCATGCAGCGGCGGTAGCAGGGCGGCAGCGTGCCGGCATCATCCTCAAGTGGGGTATTGCAATGGCAGGTTGGTATGAGTTGGACAAGAGCAGCGACGGTCAGTACTACTTCGTGCTCAAGGCAGGCAACGCCGAGGTCATCCTGACCAGCGAGCGTTACACCGGTCGTGCTGGTGCAGAGAACGGCATCGCCTCGGTGCAGAAGAACAGCCCGGATGAAGCGAACTACGAGCGCAAGACCGCCAGTGACGGTCGCTACCATTTCAACCTGAAAGCGGCCAACCATCAGGTTATCGGCAGCAGCCAGCTGTACGCATCGCAAGCCGCGCGCGAAGCAGGCATCACCAGCGTCAAGGGCAATGGCCCCAGCACCACGATCAAGGACAAGACCGCGTAGCGGTGTGGTTGCTGTTGTGTTGAAAAAAACCCCGGCTTGCCCGGGGTTTTTCAATTGTAGTGCCGAGCCATGCTCGGGAATGCGCTTTAAGCCCCTCTCCCGTTCGCGGGGTGAGAAGGGCTGCTTGCGAACCAAAGGTTCGCAGCCATTCGAACGACCTTGCGCCAGCGCAAGGGCCGGGGCGCGGAGCGGGGGTTGGGGTGAGGGCGGCTTTTCGCTGGTAGAGCCTCTGCCGAGCATGGCTCGGCACTACAGGGCTGGCCTTAGGCCTTCATGCTGCCGGTATCGATATAGCGCTGATGCCAGGACAGGGCTTCCGGCAACAGGTGCGGCGTGTGCTTGCCGTAGCTGTCGCGGCAGGCGCGGTCGAAGTAATCGTTGAGCTGGTCGCGGTAATCCGGGTGCGCGCAGTTGTCGATCACCTGACGCGCACGTGCACGCGGCGGCAGGCCGCGCAGATCGGCCAGGCCCTGCTCGGTGACGATGATCGAGACATCGTGCTCGGTGTGATCCACATGGCTGACCATCGGCACGATCGCCGAGATCGAACCGCCCTTGGCCATCGACGGGCTCAGGAAGGTGGACAGGAAGCCGTTGCGGGTGAAGTCGCCGGAACCGCCGATGCCGTTCATGATGCGGCTACCCATTACATGGGTGGAATTGACGTTGCCGTACAGGTCGACCTCGATCATGCCGTTCATGCCGATGCAGCCGAGACGGCGTACCAGTTCCGGATGGTTGGAGATCTCCTGCGTGCGCATGATGATGCGCTCGCGGTAGAACTTGATGTTGCGCTTGAACTCTTCGTTCGCCTCCGGGCTCAACGCGAAGCCGGTGCATGAGGCGTACTCGAGCACGCCGGACTTGAGCAGATCCAGCATGCCGTCCTGGATCACCTCGGTGAACGAGGTGAGCCCGCGCAGGCCGCTTTCAGCAAGACCCGCCAGCACCGCATTCGGGATATTGCCCACACCCGACTGCAACGGCAGCAGGTTGGCCGGCAGGCGGCCCTTGGCCACTTCGTGCTTGAGGAACTCGATCAGGTAGCCGGCAATCTGGCGGCTGTCTTCATCAATCGGCTTGAACGGGCTGTTGCGGTCCGGCCCATTGGTGCGCACCACCGCCACGATCTTGTCCGGGTCCACGCTGAGCGTGGCCTGGCCGATGCGGTCGTTGGCGTGGATCAGCGGGATCGGCTTGCGGTGCGGCGGCAACGCGGTGCCGTAGTAGATGTCGTGCATGCCCTCGATGTCGGCGGGCTGCCACTCGTTGACCTCGATGATCACCTTCTTGGCCAGGTCCAGCCAGGTCTTGTTGTTGCCGACCGAGGTGGAGGGCACCAGCGAACCGTCTTCGCGGATCGCCGAGACCTCGATCACCGCGGTATCGATATCACCATAGAAGCCAAACCACACATGCTGGGCAACGTGGGAAAGATGGATGTCGATGTAGTCCAGCGTGCCTTCGTTGATGCGCTTGCGTGCATCCGGGTCGGTCTGGAACGGCATGCGCATGGCGATGGCATCGGCCTTGGCCAACGCGCCGTCCAGCTCCGGTGCGGTCGACGCGCCGGTCATCAGCTTGATCTTGAACGGCTGGCCGGCGGCGTGCACCTCTTCAATGCGCTGCGCCAGTGCCAGCGGCACCGCCTTGGGATAGCCGGAACCGGTGAAGCCACTCATGGCCACGGTTTCGCCGGGCTGGATGAAGGCCGCGGCTTGTTCGGCGGAAACGATGCGGTCGCGCAGGCGCGGGTCCAAGATGCGTTCGACAGACATGACGACTACGGTTTGTTGGGGGGATACCCGATTATCGCCCTTCGGCGTGAACAGGGGGGTTGGACCTTGGTGGAATGGTCATTACGGATTTGCTGCTCTTGTACTCCCCGGTATTGTTTTGCAGTGCAGCGTGCAAGTTGTTTGCGCACCCGGCAGGATCGCCCTGCATCCCGACGTGGGGGAGGGAGCAAGGCCCGCTGACAGTTCGCTGTCAGCGGGCTTTTTTATTGCCTGATCGCCGGAGATGGCGACTTCTGGGCCGCAGATGCCAGAATCGCGGCATGAACCAAATCGCCCCCGCAGCACCTGAACCTGTTCAACCGGTAATCGAACGTGCCTTGGCCCGGCTCAAACTGGCCGCTCCCGATCCGGCGCAATGGCCGTCATCAGAGGCCTTCGAGGCTGGTTTGCGGCAGCTGGCGGTTACCAGCGATTTCGCCATCGATACCCTGTGCCGGCAGCCGGAGCTGCTGCAGTTGCTGGCTCAGGCCGATCCAGCCCTCGTGCCGCTGCCCGTGCTCGACCCGCTGCAACCCACTGCCTGGCCGACCCAGCTGCGCCGCTACCGCGCTGCGGCTTCGACGCGGCTGATCTGGCGTGATCTGCTCGAGCTCGACGATGTCGATGCCACCCTGGCTGGCGCCACCCGCCTGGCCGAGGAATGCCTGCAGCTGGGCCTGGAGGCGCTGGAGCAGGAGTTCGCCAGCCGTCATGGGGTGGTCCGTGACGCCGATGGCAGCGCGCAGCGGCTGGTGGTATTCGGGCTGGGCAAGCTCGGCGGCGGCGAGCTGAATTTCTCTTCCGATATCGATCTGGTCTACGCCTACCCGCATAACGGCGAGTCCGATGGCACACGCCCACTGGCCGCCGAAGAATATTTCGCGCGGCTCGGCCAGCGCTTGGCGCGGCTGCTGGACGAAACCACCGCCGAAGGCTTCAGCCACCGCGTCGATCTGCGCCTGCGCCCATTCGGCACCGCTGGTCGCGTTGCCCTGTCGTTCGCCGGCATGGATCAATACTTCCAGCGCGAAGGCCGCGATTGGGAGCGCTACGCCTGGATCAAGGCGCGCGCGGTTGCCGGCGACATCGCCGCTGGCGAGGCCTGGCTGGAGACGCTGCGGCCCTTCGTCTACCGCCGTTACCTGGATTTCACCGCGCTCGATGGCCTGCGTGAGATGAAGGCGGCGATCACCGCCGAGGTCGCGCGCAAGGACCGGCTGGACGACATCAAACGCGGCCCGGGCGGCATCCGCGAGATCGAGTTCCTCGCCCAGGCATTGCAGCTGATCCGTGGCGGCCGCGAACCGGCGCTGCGCGAGCGGCGTCTGCTGCCTGCGCTGCGCGCGCTGGTTGAAGGCGGGCAGATGGCAGCCAGCGATGGCGATGACCTGATCCAGGCCTATCGCTTCCTGCGCCGCGTCGAGAACCGCCTGCAGATGCTGCGTGACGCGCAGACGCACTGCCTGCCCAACGACCCGCTGGATCGCAGCCGCGTCGCGCTCGGCCTCGGCTATGCCGATTGGGATGCCTTGCTTGCAGCCCTGAACGAGCAGCGCGAACGCGTCAGCGTTGAATTCGGTGCATTGCTTGCCCCGCGCCAGGGCCAGGCGGCGCCGGATGTGTTGTCCAGCTATTGGCGGGTGCTGCCCGGCGGCGGCAGTGCCGAGGTGCTGGCCGAAGCCGGCTTCGCCGATGCCAACGGCGCCGATCAATCGCTGCGTGAGTTCGCCCAGTCGCTGGGGGTGAAGTCGCTGTCTGACAGCGCGCGCGCGCGCCTGGACCGGGTGCTGCCGGCGCTGCTTCATGCGGCCACCCGCTCGCCGCAGCCCGATGCCGCGTTGCGCCGTGTGCTCGGCCTGCTGCAGGCCATCCTGCGTCGCACCAGCTATCTGGCCCTGCTGGACGAGCAACCCAGCGCGCTGACCCGGTTGGTCAATGTGCTGGCACGCAGCGCGTTGTTGTCCGAACGGCTGGTTGCCTTCCCGCTGCTGCTGGATGAGTTGCTGGATACCCGCGTCGCCGGGCCGATGCCGGAGGCACAGGAGATGCAGGAAGCCTGCGCGAGCGCCTTGCAGATCGATGACCCGGAAGCAGCGCTGCGCGCGCTCAACGAAGTACGGCTCGCACTGAGCTTCCGCATGGCCTTGGCCTTCCACGATGGCCGTCAGCGCGCGGTGGACTGCACGCAGCAACTGGCGCAGTTGGCCGATGCGGTGGTGGTGACCGTGCTGCAGATGGCACATGCCGACATGCTGCAGGCGCATGGTGAAGTGCCGGACGGACGCTTTGCGATCATCGGTTACGGCAGCCTCGGCGGCGTTGAGCTGGGCTTCGGTTCGGATCTGGACCTGGTGTTCCTGTACGACAGCCCGGCTGGCAGCGACGGTAGCAATGGTCCGCGTCCCCTGGACAGCGGCCGCTGGTTTGCCCGTCTTGCGCAGAAGGTGATGGCCTTGCTCGGTGCGGTGACCGCCGCCGGCCGCCTGTACGACATCGATGTGCGCCTGCGCCCGGACGGCGGCAAGGGCGCGCTGGTGTCGTCGCTGGCCAGCTATACCGAATACCAGCGCGAACGCGCCTGGACCTGGGAGCACCAGGCGCTGGTACGCGCACGCGGCGTGGCCGGTGATGCATCGCTGCTGTCCGACTTCGAACAGGTACGCGTCGATACCTTGAGCCGTACGCGTGAGCGCGAGACCCTGTTCGGTGATGTGCTGAAGATGCGTGCACGCATGCGTGCAGAACTGGACCGCAGTGATGCCGGGCGGCTGGACTTGAAGCAGGGCGCAGGCGGCCTGGTCGATCTGGAGTTCGTGCTGCAGACCGGCGTGCTGTCGCAGGCTCAGCACGACCGTGCGCTGTGTGCGCCCAGGGATACCCCGTTGTTGATTTCAGTGTTGGCAGCAGCAGGGTGGTTGCCAGACGACACCGCGCTGGCTTTGCATGATGCGCATGCAACGCTGCTTGATGCGGGCTTGAGCTGCACCCTGGACCGACGTCCGCGGATTGCCATCCCGACGCCCGAGATCGAAGCGGCGTGTGCGGCGATCAGCGCCGCAGCAATCGCGCAGGGCCTGCCGTTCGAACCGGGCAAGCGCGCGGAGTGATGGTGAAGAGCAGCCCGGTTTGGTACCGGGCTGCTGTGCTCAGCGGGTATTGCCGCGCAGCGGCGCCATTTTCCACAGCAGGGCGCGGAACGGTGCCAACAGGCACACGCCGATGGCCAGCTTCACCGCCAGATCGCCTGCGGCCCAGCTGAGCCACGGCAACTGCGAGCCGGCAAAGGCAATCGACCAGAAGATCGCCGTATCCACGGTGGCGCTGCAGGTGGTGGCCACCATTGGTGCACGCCACCAGTTGCCCGCACGCAGTCGGTCGAACACGGTGATGTCCAGCAACTGCGCGACGATGAAGGCCGAGCAGGACGCCACCGCGATCCGCGGCGTGGCGATCCACACCGACAACACCACCGCCACCGCGAAGCCGGCCCAGGCCACACGGCGTGCCGCCTGTGGGCCGAAGCGACGATTGATCAGGTTGCTGACCAGAAACGCGATCGGGTAGCTGAAGGCGCCCCAGGTGAGCCAGTCGTTGATCGGGTACTGCACCAGTACATTCGAGCCCAGCACCACGGCACCCATCGCCAGCACGGCCAGCAGGAGTGAGGTGGGGGTAAGCGGGGCGAAGCGGATGGACGGATGTGAGGACATGAACGGGCACTGGCAGCGCCGGTGGGCACTGCATCGATAGAAGGAGGAGGGGCCGTGCCGGGAAAGGCAGGTCGGCGCCTATTGTAGCTGGTGTGGTCGAGGCGGATGTCAATGCGGCAGGAGTGCATACAGCCTGCGATCCAGAGAACCAGAGCCCCTCTCCCGCACGGCGGGAGAGGGGTTGGGGTGAGGGCAGCTTTTGCTTGTGCGGTTGGTTTTGCTTGGGTTTGAGCTTCAAGAGATCAACGCGAAACCCAAAGCCAAAGCCAAAGCCAAAGCCAAAGCCAAAGCGCCCTCATCCGCCCTTCGGGCACCTTCTCCCGCAAGCAGGAGAAGGGATGCTTCAGACATTTCTACGATCTGGAGCCTTCAAGCACTACAGCCCCAAAGCTCAGCGCCCTCAAAGCTTCCCGCTATGACTCACCGACGCCGCTTCAATCGCCGGCACAAAGGTCAGCACGGCGCCATCTTCCGCCCGCACCATCCAACCCGCACCCTGCGGGCTCGGTGTAAACGCCACGGTCTGCCCGAGCACGAAGTTCCCGGCCGGATTGTCCTCGCGCTGCGGCCAATGCAGCGAGGCGGTATTGGCTGCATCCAGTGGATCGGCCAGCGCAATGCTGCGGCCGCCGTCGGCGTCCTGGGTGATCGCTTCGACTTTCATGTCTGGCAGCGGGCCGGCACTGACGCGACGGGCCTGGCGCTCACCGGAACGCGACGAAGCCGCGGAGGACTTGTCCGCCGCCGATGCCACCAGCAGCAACGGTGCGGACACCAGCATCGACGCACCAACCGAGGTCATCAGGGTGCTGACCTCTGAACGATTCAAGCCATCGCCGGCATGGGCGGGCGCAATCACCAACATGGCGCTGATGGCTGCGACGCAGGCCAGCGGGGTAAACGTGGATTTCATAAGGCGTTCCTTAAGTACAGCGAATCAGTAATCAAAGCGTGTGGGTGCGGCTCTCATCCACCGCCTCGATGGTCGGCACGAATGCCAACGCAGCGCCTTGCGGGCTGCGCAGCATCCAGCCCGCGCCGTGGGGGCTCGGCTGAAAGGCGATTTTTTCGCCCACGGTGAAACCTGCAGCCGGGTCATCCTCGCGCTTTGGCCATTGCAGGGTGGCGCGGTTCTCGACGTTGGCAGGGTCTTCCAGGGTGACGCGACGGCCGCCATCGGCAGCGGTCTCCACCGATTTCACTTCCAGATCCGGCAGAGGTCCGGCGCTGATGCGGCGCTTTTCCTCGCGGCGCTCGCTGGACTCCTTGGACATGTCGGCCGCGCCGCGCACGCCAGCGGCCGACAGGAAGATCGGCCCGGATACCACCATCACCACGCTGGAACCGGTTATCAGCACCGAGGCCTGCGAGCCATTGATTTCACCGGCGTGGGCCGCGCCTGATGTGAGTCCTGATCCCAGGCTGGCGGCGATGGCAAAGGCGAGGACGCCGCTTTTGAACAGATGCTTCATGGGGTGGCTTCCAGTTGCTGCATGGGGGGCTGCATGGTGTTGCCGGTCACCGTCGGCACGGGTGTTTGATGGGCAATGGCAAGTTCCCGTTCCAGCGCACCGCTGCGGTGCAGGAAGTCGAACACTGATTCCACTGTCACCACCGAGTAGTTGCCGGAGATGCGTTCACTGGCCGGGTGGTCGGTGACTGCCACGTTGTCGGCAAGGAAGCGCGCGCCAAGACGCTTGCCGATGCCGATATGCAGGCGCGAAGGCGTATAGCCCTTCTGCTTGAGCCAGGCCAGGGTGGTGTCGCGGTTGTCCAGTGCAGTGTCACCGGCAGCTTGTGCCATTGCCGCGGCGGTCACTTCCAGGATCCACTGGTTGGAGTTCTGGTATTCGCTGCTGCCGGGGTAGGCCAGCATGCTGTAGCGCGGCTCGTGCAGCGCACGTGCCCGTGGCGCAGCGCCGCTGAGCAGGGCTTTCAGTGCCGCGCGGACTTCCTGCGTGGGAATGCCAACGCGCAGATCCGTGGTGATCGAGCTCTCGCCGACCAGGTTGACCAGGCCCTCGCGGTACAGGTCCGAGCTGTCACTCTTGCAGCGGTTGAGCAGGTGCACCGCGTCCCAGCTGCCGCTGTCGTTGCGGACCAGGAAGGCCAGGTGGCTGTGGCGCAGGCCGTACTTGCTCAGGTCCTGGCCGCCGCGTGCAGCGATAGCCACATCCACGCCGGGCATGGCATCGAGCGTATCGGCGGTGACCGCGGCCATGTCGAACATGGCGGCAATCGTGGTCGGCGGCGGATAGCGTGGGCTGCAGGCCGGTTGCGCGAATGCCGGGGCGGCGAGGGTGGCCATACTCAGTGAGAGAGCCAGCAATAGTGTGGTGCGAGGTTTCATCGGCGCGCATCCTTGCATGGTGCTTGGGAAATATTCGTTAGGAGCTGGCACAGGTGCGGCGAGGCCTGCGGTTGTCTTTCGTTCAAGGCTGCTTCCATTGCGCATGCAGCAGGCCGGAAACCGCGAAACAGGCCGGCGCATCCTTGTTGGACAGCACGATCACCGTCTCGCCGGTTGCCGGGTAATGGCGCACGTCGGTGCAGACACCGTCCGTGCTGCCGCCATGGCCCCAGCGGAAGTCGCGGGTCGGCACGTCCTTGCCGTAGCCGGTGGCAAAAAAGCCCAGTCCCATGAACTCGCGCTGGGTCTGGGTGGCTTGTTCAAACAGTGCTGCTGGCAGCAGCTTGCCGGCATTCAAGGCCTGCACGAAGCGGAACATGTCACGCGCGCTGCCCACTTCGCCGCCCGCGGGCAGGCCGCGTTCGGGTTGGGTGGCGCAGTTGCGCACGCGCTTGCCATCCACGTCCACATAGGCCCGTGCGAGATCAGCGGCGGGGTCGTTGCAATCCACGAAGCCGGTATGTTGCATGCCCGCTGGTTGCAGCACGTGCTGGCGGATGTAGCTCTCGAAGTCCTGCCCGGAGAGGACTTCCAGCATCCGCCCCAATACCAGGTAGCCAAAGTTGCCGTACTTCTGTGCGCTGCCGGGCGCGAACTCCGGAGCGCGCCCGGCATGCAGCGCGACCATTTCCTGCAGGTTTCGCAGGCGCGCGCGATCGGCACTGTGCTCGGCACCAAACAGTTCATCGATATCCCCCGCACCGGCGCTGTGCGTCAGCAACTGGCGCACGCTCACCTCATTGGCGAACTGGCGGTTGGGATAGTCCTTGAGCACCTCGCCGACCTTGCTGTCCAGGCCGAGGCGACCGGCGGCGATCTGCTGCAGGATCGCCACGCTGGTGAACATCTTGCCGGCCGAGGCCAGGTTGAAGCGGTCGGTCACCTGCAGCGGTGCTTCCTGCTGCTCATCGCGCGCGCCATAGGCTTTCTCGAACACAACCTCATCGCCGCTGGCGATCAACACCGTGCCCGAGAACTGTCCGGCGGCCTGCAGCCCCAACGCAAAGCCATCCAGCTGGGCCAGCGCTTCAGCGCTGGGCGTCTGCGCGGCAGCGGCAATCCAAGGCAACGCAACGAGCAGCAACGGGGCAAGACGCAGCAGGTCAGGCGTGGCAGCTGGATGCTTCAGTGGTTTGCGCATAGTCGGGCCCAGGCTGGGAATGGCCAGAACATAACATCGCCCATTACTGCCGGCAGTCGGCAAGCCGGGCCTTGGCAGCGGATAATGGGTGTATGTCGCCTACCAAATCCCCTGTGCGTGCCATCGTCTGGATGCTGGCCGCCGTCGCTTTCTTCTCCTGCATGGACGCCGGCATGAAGATGTTGTCCAGCAGCTATCCCACGTTGCAGGTCACCATGCTGCGTGGCGCCGCCTCGCTGCCGTTTGTCCTTGTCTGGGTGCTTGCCACGGCAGGGCCGCGCTCGATGATCCCGGTACGTTGGGGCCTGCACCTGCTGCGCGGCGTGCTCGGCATGGTGATGATCGGCTGCTTCGTCTATGCGCTGCGCACTTTGTCGCTGTCCACCGCCTACACGATCTACTTCGTCGCGCCCTTGTTGGTGGCGGCACTGTCGGTGCCCTTGCTGGGTGAGCATGTGGGCCCGCGCCGTTGGGTCGCCATCGGCATCGGCCTGATTGGCGTGCTGGTGGTGCTGCGCCCGGGCGTGGATGGTTTCATCTCGTTCCCGGGCCTGATGGTGCTGCTGGCGGCGACGGCCTATGCGATTGCTGCAGTGACGGTCAGCCTGCTGACGCGTACGGATACGCCGCAATCAATGGTGGTGTGGTTCCTGCTGATCATGGCCATTGGCGCCGGCCTGCTGGCCTGGCCGCAGTGGCAGCCGCTGCAGTGGAAGCACGCCGCGCTGATTGCCGGCATGGGCCTGGCCGGGGCGTTGGGCCAGATCGCGCTGACCCGCGCGTTCCAGCTGGGTCAGGCCTCGATGATCGCACCGCTGGAGTACACCGGCCTGGTCTGGGTGATCGGCTGGGACGTGCTGCTCTGGCAGAAGCTGCCCGACCGCTGGACCTGGATCGGCGCCAGCATCATCGTCGCCAGCGGCCTCTACCTGCTGCACCGTGAACGCGTTCAGCGAGCGCAACGGCCGGATCAGATTGATCATCCCTGAAAGCCGACCCCTCCCCAGCCCTCCCCTTGGCTTCGCCAAAGGGAGGGGGCGTAGTGCCGAGCCATGCTCGGCAGGGGCTTCACCGGCAGACTCAAGTTGCGTCAGCCGCGAAGCTGACGATGCCAGATGAACAGCCATTACCGCGATCTGGTGGTTTATCTGCTTCACGGCTGACGCCGCTCCCACAAACAGAACTACCCCCAGCACAGCCCCGACCGGTTTCACTTAGAACCAAAAGGAATAAGATTCCGGTTTGCGGCACGCGCGCCGACGGCCCGGCGCTGCTAGGCTGCACGCCCCCCTTCTTATGCCCTCCGGTTGCCCTGGCAGTGATCGAGTTCCAGCACCTGCAGAAAGCTTATGCCGTCGACGGCCGCGCGATCACCGCGCTGCATCCGCTCGACCTGAAGATCCAGGCCGGCGAAGTGTTCGGCATCATCGGCCACTCCGGTGCCGGTAAATCGACCCTGATCCGCCTGATCAACCGCTTGGAAGAGCCCAGTGGCGGGCGGGTGCTGATCGATGGCCAGGACGCGACCGCGCTGGATGCGGACGGTCTGCGCACGCTGCGTCGGCGCATCGGCATGATCTTCCAGCACTTCAACCTGCTGTCGGCGCGTACCGTCGCCGCCAACGTGGCCTTTCCGCTGGAACTGGCCGGCACACCCAAGGCCGAGATCGACGCCCGCGTGACCGAGCTGCTGCGCATGGTCGGGCTGGAAGAGCATGCGGCCAAATACCCTTCGCAGCTGTCCGGCGGGCAGAAGCAGCGTGTCGGCATTGCCCGCGCGCTGGCCACGCGCCCGCAGATCCTGCTGTGCGACGAGGCCACCAGCGCGCTGGACCCGCAGACCACCGCCTCGGTGCTGGCGCTGCTGGGCAAGATCAACCGCGAGCTGGGCCTGACCATCGTGCTGATTACCCATGAGATGGATGTGATCCGCCGCGTCTGCGACCGTGTTGCAGTGCTCGATGCCGGCCACATGGTGGAAATGGGGCCGGTCACCGAGGTGTTTCTGCATCCCAGACATTCAACCACCCGCCGTTTCGTGTCCGAGTCCGAACACGTGGACGAAGGCGAGCAGCTGCGTGATTTCGCTGCCGTCGGTGGCCGCATCGTGCGCCTGACCTTCCTCGGCGAGGGCACTTACGAACCGTTGTTGGGGCGCATCGCCCGCGATACCGGGGTGGACTACAACATCCTTACCGGCCGCATCGACCGTATCAAGGACACACCCTACGGCCAGCTGACCGTAGCCCTGGTTGGTGGCGACCAGAATGCCGCGCAGGCGGCCTTCGTTGCTGCCGGTGTGCACGTCGAGGAGCTGCGCCGATGATCATTGCAACTGCCGCCGAAGGCTTCTTCCGCCATCTGGATGCGGGCAAGTGGGCCGATATCGGCCAGGCCACCATCGACACCTTGCTGATGCTGGCTGGCTCGTTGCCGCTGACGCTGGCGATTGGCTTGCCGCTGGGCGTGCTGCTGTTCCTGACCGGCTCGCCGCAGCTGCACCGCAAGCCGGTGGTCTACGGCATCACCGCCTTGCTGGTGAACCTGCTGCGTTCGGTGCCTTTCATCATCCTGATGATCGTGCTGATTCCGGTGACCTTGGGCCTGATGGGCACCTCGCTGGGCGTGCGCGGCGCGATCCTGCCGCTGGTGGTTGGCGCCGCGCCGTTCTACGCGCGCCTGGTGGAGACCGCACTGCGCGAAGTCGACCGTGGCGTGATCGAAGCCAGCCAGGCAATGGGCGCGACCACCAAGCAGCTGGTCTTCAAGGTGCTGCTGCCGGAAGCGCGACCGGGCCTGATTGCCGGCGCCACCGTCACCACCATTGCCTTGATCGGCTTCACCGCGATGGGCGGTGCGATTGGTTCCGGCGGCCTCGGTGATCTGGCCTTCCGCGACGGCTACCAGCGTTCGCACACCGACGTGGCCTTGGTCACCGTGGTGTTGCTGCTGGTGCTGGTGCAGCTGCTGCAGATGCTCGGCGACCGTCTGGTAACGCATTACAGCCGCAAATAATGGAATGAACGCAGGCCGGCACGTTGCGTGCCGGCCTGTTAGCGTATGTCCACACCATCCTTCCCCACGGGATCACGTTACCGATGAACAAGCTGCTCACCTTTCCCCTGATTGCCGCCGCGCTGGCCCTGTCGGCCTGCGGCAAGCCTGCCGCCGATGAGTCCAAGCTGGTGGTTGCCGCCACCGCCGTGCCGCACGCCGAGATTCTGCAGGTGGTCAAGCCGCTGCTGGAGAAGGAAGGCGTCAAGCTCGACGTTCGTGTGTTCAACGACTACGTGCAGCCCAACGACCAGCTGGTGCAGAAGCAGGTGGACGTCAATTATTTCCAGACCGAGCCTTACCTGAAGGCCTACAACCTGGACCGCAAGACCGATCTGGCCACCGTCACCGGTGTGCATATCGAGCCGTTCGGTGCTTACTCGCGTCGCTTCAAATCGTTGGCCGAACTGCCCAACGGCGCCGACGTGGTGATCCCGAACGACCCCAGCAACAACAGCCGCGCGCTGATCCTGCTGGACACCGCCGGCGTCATCAAGCTCAAGGACCCGAGCAACGCCCTGTCCACCCAGCGTGACATCACCGAGAACCCGAAGCAGCTCAAGTTCCGCGAGCTGGACTCGGCCATGCTGCCGCGCGTGCTGGACCAGGTCGACCTGGCCCTGATCAACACCAACTACGCGCTGGACGCCGGTCTGAACCCGACCAAGGACGCACTGGCGATTGAAAGCAGCGAGTCGCCGTACGTGAACTTCCTGGTCGCGCGTCCGGACAACAAGGACGACGCCCGCGTGCAGAAGCTGGCCAAGGCCCTGACCAGCCCGGAAGTGAAGGCCTTCATCGAGCAGAAGTACAAGGGCGCGGTACTGCCGGCGTTCTAAGCCGCACCGCTGGGCCGGGATCGCCCTGTAGTGCCGAGCCATGCTCGGCAGGGGCTTTCCAAGCAGCCCCACCCATCGTGCTGAGCCATGCTCGGCAGGGGCTTTCCCGATAACCCCATGTAGGAGCGGCGTAAGCCGCGAAGCAGATATCGCCACCGGAGCACGCGACAACGCGATCCGAAGGTGCGCTTGCTTCGCGGCTTACGCCGCTCCTACTGGTTTTGGTATCCCGCTAAGGCCTCTGCCGAGCATGGCTCGGCACTAACGGTATTCGGCATGGCGTAATCTCTGGGCCTGCATCCAAGGATCAGTCCCCATGCCTGTGCTTCTCGCTCTGCCGCTGGCGATACTGGTGTTCGTCGCGATCATGCTGCTGTTGATGCCGCTGTCACTTTGGCAGCGCGTGCGCAGTGGTGGCGCGCGGCGGCAGGCGCGGCCTTGGCTGATCACCTTCAACTACTGGGCGACGTTGGTATCCACCGGTCTGTTTGCGGTGTTTGTCGCTATCGCCGGGTTCTGGTGGTCCGGCGCCTGGAGCTATGCCGCACTGGGTTGGCTGGCAGGCCTGCTGGTCGGTGTACTCGGCCACTATCTGACCCGCTTCGAGCCCGGCTCGGAGGCGCTGCATTACAAGCCCAATACCTTGCTGGTGCTGGCACTGACCGCGATGATCGTGGTGCGCGTGGTCGCCGGCATGGTGCAGGGCTGGCAGGCATCGGTGAACGGCGTGCCGTGGCCGGATTCGGGCTGGCTCAGCCATGCCGGCTTGTTGGCGATGGCGGCGCTGCTGCTCGGATATGCAGGCATGTACGCCTGGCTGCTGCGGCGCCGCGTCCGCCACCACCAGCGCTATCGGCAGTTTGATCGTAGTCCGCGCTGAGCCTGTATCTGATGGCAGGCGGATGCTGTCCCGGCTAGTCTGATGCAAGCAGATACGGAGACGCTTGATGGGTGTGCTGCAGTTCTTCGGGCGCCGCTTGGCGCATTTCCTGGCGCAGCCACGCGCCAACCAGATGCGGCCATCGACCAGCGATCCGGCGATGTTGCTGCGCACCTTGCGACGTGGCGATGTGCTGTTGGTGGAGGGCAATAGCCGCTTCTCCACTGCCATCAAATACCTGAGTCAATCCACCTGGTCACATGCGGCGCTGTATATCGGAGAGGAGCCGCTGCTGGAAGGTGGCAAGCCACAGCCGATGCTGATCGACGTCGATGTGGAGCAAGGTGTGCGCCGCATCCCGTTGACCGAGTTCGCCCATCAGCACACCCGTATCTGCCGCCCGCAGGGTCTGTCACCGGCGGTGGTAGATCAATTGGTTGGCTTCATGCGCGCGCGATTGGGCTATAGCTACGACTTGAAGAACGTCTTCGATCTGGCGCGATTCCTGATCCGGCAGCCACCGGTACCGGGGCATATGCGCCGTCGCCTGATTGCATTGGGCAGTGGCGAGCCGACCAAGGCGATCTGTTCGACCTTGCTGGCACAGGCCTTCGAGTCTATCCGTTACCCGATCCTGCCGGAAATCGAGACGGTGCTGGCGCAGGTGGGCGGCGCCGAGCAGTCGCAGGAGATCCTGCACATCCGTAATTACAGCCTTTACACGCCGCGCGATTTCGATGTGTCGCCGTTCTTCGACGTGGTCAAGCCGCGTTTGCAGCACAATTTCGATTACCTGGCGCTGCAATGGAGTGATGACGGCAGCCCATGATCACTCCCTCCCTTGCCCCGAAAGGGCAGGGGAGGGCCGGGGAGGGGTAGCTCTTGCTTCTGCTGTGGTAGTGATCAGCGACGTTCCAAAAAAAAACACGGGCCGCGAACGGCCCGTGTTTGATTTACAAGCACTGCATTGAATCTACAACGGTGTTGCCAGGAGCATTGCCGCTTAGAAGCGTGCACCCAGGCCAAAGCCCACGGTCCACGGATCCAGCTTCAGCTCGCCAGCGTTCTGGCCGGCGACGCGCAGGTCAGGACGTGCGTGCATGTAGCGCGCATCGGCGCGGGCAAACCAGGTCGAGTTGATGTTCATGTCAACGCCGACGGTGCCGATTGCGCCCTTGGCGGTATCCACACCAACGTGGTTGCCGGTATCACTGATGCCATCGATCTTCTCATTGCTGAAGTTCGACTCGTAGTAACCCAGGCCGACGAACGGACGGAACACGTTGTCCGCCTGGCCGAAGTGGTACTGCGCGCTCAGTGCAAGCGGCTGCTGCTCGACGCTGCCGACCTTGGCACCACCATCGGTGCGCACGCGGTGATCGAACTTGTCGGCGGCGCCCCACAGTTCAACGGCGAAGTTGTCGTTGAAGTAATAGCTGGCGCTGATTGTCGGTGCCGGGCCGCCGTCGACCTTGCCAATGCCGTCGATCGGATCGTTCTTCGGCTGCAGCAGGCTGATGCCGCCAACCACGGCAAAATGCTTGCCGGATGCGGTATCGCCATTGCCATCCTGCGCGAAGGCAGTGGAGGACAGCGCCAGTGCGCCGAGGGTGGCAAGGCTGAGAATTTTGATGGAACGCATGACTAACTCCTCGTGTTGCGAATAGAACTTCTGCGATCAGGATTACGTTGTTATCAAGGCCCTCGTCATGGGGCGAGCTCACCCTAACGATGGCAAGATGAATCGCTCTAAACGCAGTGATTTTTCAGTGCCGTTGCGTTCAGCGAAAAACAGAGAGATCCCATGGACACGATGATCCGCAGAAAAATTCCGTTCACGATGTTGTGGAGCATGTGATGAGCACTGATGTATTGCAGGGCTTGCCGGCGCAGGTAGCTGCGTCGTGCCGTGTATTGGTGCTGGGCTCGATGCCGGGCGCGATATCGCTGCATGAATCGCGTTATTACGCGCATCCACGCAATCGCTTCTGGCCGTTGATGGCGGGGTTGTGCGGTTTCGATGCGCAACTTGCCTATGCACAACGAATGGAGTGTCTGCAGCAGGCAGGTGTCGGCTTGTGGGATGTGATCGGGCGGTGCCAACGCGCCGGCAGTCTGGATGCTTGCATCGTGCGCGGCAGCGAGGTGCCTAATCGCATTGCGGAGCTGGTGGCCGATCTGCCGCAGCTGCGCGCCTTCGCCTGTAATGGCGCTGCAGCACACACTGCGTTCCAACGATGGATCGCGCCGGCTTTGCCGCCTTTGGCGGCTGCGCTGCCGGTAGTGGCCCTGCCATCGACCAGTCCGGCCAATGCGGCGTGGTCGCTGCAGCGCCTGACTGGGCAGTGGCAGGCGCTGCAACCGTGGTTGAATGCGCCCAAAGTGGTGGTATCGCCTGCAACCAATGGTTTGACCGGTTAGGACAGGCAAGACAGCCAACACGTCACAAAGCAGGGCGTTGAGCCGAGATTCCGGCGGTCATGGCACGCGTGGCGTGCCCTTGTCCGGGGACATACGTAAGCGAATTCGCTTGTAGCGGTTGGCGCTGCGGCCCGCTAACGCCACAATAGGGGATTCCCTCATTTGTTGCTGGAGTAGTTCATGGCCGAAATCAAGGAAGCACTTGTCCCCGATATCGGTGACTACAGCGACATTCCGGTGATCGAAGTGCTGGTCGCGGTTGGCGATACGGTCAAGAAGGACCAGGGTCTGGTCACGCTGGAATCGGACAAGGCGACGATGGAAGTACCGTCGGCCTACGCCGGTGTGGTCAAGGAACTGAAGGTCAAGGTTGGCGACGGCCTGTCCGAGGGCAAGGTCGTGGCCCTGATCGAAGTCAGCGAAGAGGCCGCCAAGCCCGCCGCCGCTGCCAAGGTTGAGGCTGCTGCCGAGACCGGCACCAAGGTCGAGCCGGTGGCGGTTGCCCCGGTCGCCGACAAGCTGGCCCAGCGCGAAATCGCCCAGGAAGACGCGGTCACCACCAGCAAGCCGGCTACCCCGCCGGTGCAGTTCAACGCCGAAGGCGTGCTGCCGGCCAATGTGCCGTATGCCAGCCCGGCCGTGCGTGTGTTCGCCCGTGAACTCGGCGTGGACCTGCAGCAGGTCAAGGGCACGGAGAAGGGCGGCCGCATCACCAAGAGCGACGTGCAGAAGTTCGTCAAGGGCGCGCTGTCCGGCGGCGTTGCTGCCAGCGCCGGTGCACCGGCTGCTGCCGGCGGTGGCCTGAACCTGCTGCCGTGGCCGAAGGTCGACTTCAGCAAGTTCGGCGAAACCGAAGTGGTGCAGCTGTCGCGCATCAAGAAGATCTCCGGCGCCAACCTGGCCCGTAACTGGGCGATGATCCCGCACGTCACCCAGTTCGAGCAGGCTGACATCACCGATCTGGAAGGTCTGCGCGTGGCCCTCAACAAGGAAAACGAGAAGGCCGGCATCAAGCTGACCATGCTCGCCTTCCTGATCAAGGCCAGCGCCGCCGCGCTCAAGCAGTTCCCCGAGTTCAACGCCTCGCTGGACGCCAGCGGCGAGAACCTGACCCTGAAGAAGTACTTCAACATCGGCTTTGCCGCCGATACGCCGAACGGTCTGGTCGTGCCGGTGATCCGTGACGTCGACAAGAAGGGTGTGGTGCAGATCGCCCAGGAAACCGGCGAACTGGCCAAGAAGGCACGTGACGGCAAGCTCGGCCCGGCCGACATGAGCGGCGGCTGCTTCTCGATCAGCTCGTTGGGTGGCATTGGCGGCACCGCCTTCACCCCGATCGTGAATGCGCCGGAAGTGGCCATCCTCGGCGTCTCCAAGTCGTCCATCCAGCCGGTTTGGAACGGCAAGGAATTTGCGCCGAAGCTGATGCTGCCGCTGTCGCTGAGCTACGACCACCGTGTCATCGACGGGGCCCTGGCGGCCCGTTTCACCACCTACCTGTCGCAGGTGCTGGCTGACATGCGGCGCGTGCTGCTGTGATGCCAGTGCCGCCACGACGCGCACTGTTGGCGCTGGTGCTGGCCGCGATGTCGGCTCCGGCACTGGCCGCCAGCCAGTGCCTGCCGGTGGTGGGTGAAGGTTGGCCGCCGGCAGTCGGTAACTACGGCCAGGCGGCGACCAGTCTGCTGGGCGGCCAGGCCGAAGACGGCCTGTCGCTGCTGGTGCTGCCGGCACGTGGGGTGGAGTCGCAGGTGCTGCTGCGCCGCGATACCGCCAATGGGCAGTGGATGGTGCTGGCCGGCTCGGCCGACAAGCGCATCTACAGCTGGAACACCACCGGCGGTCGCGGTGGCGTCAACCTGCAGCTGGACCAGCAGCCCGAGTTCGCGCAGGCGCCGTTGCCGGATGCACTGGCACAGCGCCTGGTCGAGGTCTGGGGCAAGGCCCTGGCGTCGTCCGAAGTGGCGGCGCGGGCGCCGGTCACCGATGGCGAGGTGCTGTCCTTCACCGTCAACGGTGAGCGTTACAGCGGTCAGCGGCCGGCTTGCGGCCAGCTTGAAGCGCTGCAGGAACAGGCGGCGCTGCTGATCGAGCTGGCCCATAGCAAAGACAAAAAATACGAGAAGCGTTACGCCAACATCGAACGCGCGCTCGACAAGATGCATGACCGGTTCGTCGGCGAAGCCGGCTGAGCCCACAGGAGAAAACAATGGCGACGATTGAAATCAAGGTTCCGGACATTGGCGACTACAACGACGTGCCGGTGATCGAGATTCTGGTGGCCGTGGGCGACACGGTGAAGAAGGACCAGGGTCTGGTCACGCTGGAGTCGGACAAGGCCACGCTGGAAGTGCCGGCCTCGGCCGCGGGTGTGGTCAAGGAAATCAAGGTAAAGCTCGACGACAAGTTGTCCGAGGGCGACGTGGTGCTGATCCTGGAAGCCGAA
Organism: Stenotrophomonas sp. STEN083; assembly: GCF_056759195.1. Classification (NCBI taxonomy): domain Bacteria; kingdom Pseudomonadati; phylum Pseudomonadota; class Gammaproteobacteria; order Lysobacterales; family Lysobacteraceae; genus Stenotrophomonas; species Stenotrophomonas sp. STEN083. Next base: position 75,757 of record NZ_JBRRCU010000003.1, read on the forward strand.
GGCGAGGGCGCTGCCCCGGCCGCGGCGCCAGTTGCTGCCGCTGCACCTGCGCCGGCTGCACAGCCTGCCGCTGCCGCTGCCGCCGCTCCGGCAGCCGTCAGCGCACCGCTTGCCGCTACTGCACCGGCCGCGTCTGGCCCGATCGAGGTCAAGGTGCCGGATATCGGCGATTACCAGAACGTACCGGTGATCGAGATCCTGGTCGCTGTCGGCGACACGGTGAAGAAGGACCAGGGCCTGGTCACGCTGGAATCGGACAAGGCCACGCTGGAAGTGCCGTCCTCGGCCGATGGCGTGGTCAAGGAAATCAAGGTCAAGCTCGATGACAAACTGTCGGTCGGCGACGTGGTGGTGGTGCTGGAAGGCGCTGCCGGCGCCGCACCGGCTGCTGCCAAGGCCGCCCCGGGCAGCAAGCCGCCGGTGACCCCGTCGCACCGCGCGCCGGACCCGGCCGTTGCTGCCAAGGCGCTGCCGTCCAGTGGTCGAACTGCCGACATCGAATGCCGCATCGTGGTGCTGGGCGCAGGCCCGGGCGGTTATACCGCTGCTTTCCGCGCTGCCGATCTGGGCATGGATACCGTGCTGATCGAGCGTTACGCCAGCCTCGGCGGCGTCTGCCTCAACGTCGGCTGCATCCCGTCCAAGGCGCTGCTGCACGCCGCTGAAATCATCGACCACGCCGCGCATGCCGACGAACTGGGCATCGAGTACGGCGCGCCGAAGATCAGCCTGGACAAGCTGCGAGGCTACAAGGAAAAGGTCGTCGGTCAGCTGACCAAGGGCCTGGCCGGCATGGCCAAGCAGCGCAAGATCCGCACCGTGCATGGCCTGGCCAAGTTCATCTCGGCCAATGAGCTGGAAATCGTCGGCGACGACGGCAAGACCCAGCTGCTGCGCTTCGAGCAGTGCATCATCGCCGCCGGTTCGCAGGCGGTGAAGCTGCCGAACTTCCCGTGGGACGACAAGCGCGTGATGGACTCCACCGATGCACTGGAACTGGCTGAAGTGCCGGGTTCGCTGCTGGTTGTTGGTGGCGGCATCATCGGCCTGGAAATGGCCACCGTGTACAGCGCCCTGGGTTCCAAGGTAACCGTGGTCGAGTTCATGGACCAGCTGATGCCGGGCGCCGACAAGGACCTGGTCAAGCCGCTGGCCGACCGCCTGAAGAAGCAGGGTATCGAAGTCCATCTGAAGACCAAGGCTTCCGGCGTCAGCGCCGATGCCAAGGGCATCACCGTGACCTTCGACGCTGCCACCGAAGGCGAGAAGCCGGCGATGGAAAGCGGCACGTATGATCGCGTGCTGGTTGCCGTCGGCCGCTCCGCAAACGGCAAGAAGATCGACGCCGACAAGGCTGGCGTCGAAGTCACCGACCGCGGTTTCATTCCGGTTGATCGGCAGATGCGCACCAACGTGCCGCACATCTTCGCCATCGGCGACATCGTCGGTAACCCGATGCTGGCGCACAAGGCCACGCACGAGGGCAAGCTGGCGGCTGAAGTCGCCTTCGGCGAGAAGAAGGAGTGGGTGGCGCGGGTGATTCCGTCGGTGGCTTACACCAACCCGGAAATCGCCTGGGTCGGCGTTACCGAGACCGAGGCCAAGGCCAAGGGCTTGAAGGTAGGCGTGGCCAAGTTCCCGTGGGCGGCCAGCGGTCGTGCGATTGGTATTGGTCGCACCGAAGGCTTCACCAAGCTGATCTTCGACGAAGAAACCCATCGCGTGATCGGTGGCGCCATCGTCGGCGTGCATGCCGGTGAGTTGCTGGCCGAGATCGGCCTGGCCATCGAGATGGGTGCGGAGGCTGAGGACATCGGCCACACCATCCATGCGCATCCGACCCTGAGCGAGTCGGTGGCGATGGCCTCGGAGATCTACGACGGCACCATCACCGATCTGTATATTCCGAAGAAGAAGTAATCGAAGATTGAAAAGGGCCGCTAAGCGGCCCTTTTCATTTGTACGTGGCAAGCGATGACATGCGCCATTTGGGAGCGGGTGTTTTGTTGTAGGAGCGGCGTAAGCCGCGAAGCTGACCATCCTGCAGCACAGGGTCCATCTGCAACTGCATGATTGCAGTTGCAGGCAATCGCAGGGGCGGATGGCATGTGAGCTTCGCGGCCTACGCCGCTCCTACAAGTTTGCCGTCCCTGCAGCAGTTCCGTATGCAGACCTAGAACGACAAACTCACGCCCGCAACCGGACCCTTGAATTCCTGTTTCAGGCCGATCACGCCGTCACTGCCTTTCTGGTCAACATCCAGCTTGAACCAGTCGTAGCCGGCGAAGATGCCGAAGTTCTTGTTGAAGTTGTACTGCACGATGGCATTGGCACGGCTCAGGTCGCCTTCGTAATCATCGAAGTTGCCCCAGCGTGTGTTGAGGTACTGGCCCTGCAGGTTGATCAGCCAGTTCTCCGAGGGAGTGAAGGTCAGGCGCGCACCAACCACCGGCGCGATGCCATCGGCCTTCTCGTTGAGGAAGCGGCCCTGATAGACGTCGCCGACATCGGCGTAAGCGTCGGCGCTGATCTTGGCGTACTCGGCGCCGAGCTGCAGGCCGAAATCGAAACGATCACCATCGACCACCGAGTAATCGTAGACCAACGTTGCCACCTGGTACTTCAACTCGCCTTTCACGAAGCTGCCTGCAGGCACCGTCGTGTCGCCCCAGCTGATGCCTTCGTCCAGCGTCTCGCGGCGGTCCTTGTCGTACTTGAAGTAATCGAAGATCAGGCGCTGGCGGTCGCTGATGCGGAACAGGCCGTCGATGCGTGGCTCCCATTCCTTGCCACCGAGGCTGAAATCCTCCGACAGATCCACGTCCTGGCCGGCAACCGTGGTGCTGCCGCGGATGGTGTTGTCGGTGTCGATGTTCATCGCGCCAAGCCGCACGGTGAAGCGCGGATCGCCTTCAGCGGCCTGCGCAGGTAGCGCGTGAGTCAGAGCGAGTGTGAGTGCGCACGGAGCAAGTGCGAGAATGAAGCGGGGATTGCGCATGCCATTGCCTGCTTGTTGCCATTGAGCAGTTGACCATCGCCGATCCGATGTAGAGAACAGTGATCGGAGCGTGCAGGCAATGTGTAGGCGTGGATCAATTGCGGTGAGGTGGTGCCGCCGAGGGCGTGCGACACCACCTCACCCGAGCCTGCGCACGCGCCCGACGAGGTAGCGGGTGGCGGACTACGAAGGTCTGACCGGGGGAGTCGGGGGAAGTTCCCATGTTGCGGTGCAATATTCATTGTCCCGCGCGGCGGCCCGGCGGCCGCGCATTCGGGGAAAAAACGTGATATTGCGGCCACTTGCATAGTCAAATGGGGACAAATGCCGGTTGTCTCGCAAATTGTCCCGCTGTTATACTTTCGCGGCTCGACGAGACGCCTTTGCGCGATTCGGCTCTTTCCTTTACCTGAAGCAGGACACTTTGACGTGCTGAACTCCGTTGACGCGGGTCGGCGACTGATGTTGCGCGCCGCGGTATACCCGCTGGCCGCAGTGGTGGTCCTGGCTCTGGCCTTCCTTTTCGTGGGGCCAAAGCATGCGCTGGGCGCCCTTGTATCGGGTCTGGCGGTGGTAGCAGGGACGGCGCTGGCTGCGTGGATAGGGCTCGGTGGCGGCGTTCAGGCCGCTGGTTCAGCAATGATCCGCCTGTTCCTGGGGTTCGTGCTGAAGATTGTGCTTATTGTTGCTGTGCTGGGAATGGCTTTTTTCTGGTGGCAACTCCCTCCTTTGGCTCTGCTGGCGGCAATTCCAGTGGCGCTGATGTTCCAGGTTCTGGCTCTGGCCAGACGTTGATTCACTCATAAAGGTTCCGGACACATGGCGGGCGAGGCTCTAACTCCTACCACGTACATCCAGCATCACCTGCAGAATCTGACCGCTCCGGTCGGTGACAGCGGTGGCAGCTTCTGGATGATCCACGTCGATACCATCGTCACCGCGGTCCTGATGGGCCTGCTGATGGTGTTCGCCTTCTGGATGGCAACCCGCAAGGCCACCGCCGGTGTGCCGGGCAAGTGGCAGGCGTTCGTTGAAATCTGCCTGGAGTTCGTTGACCGCCAGGCCAAGGACACCTACCACGGCAAGAGCAAGCTGATCACGCCCATCGCGATCACCATCTTCTTCTGGATCCTGTTGATGAACCTCATCAAGATGATCCCGGCCGATTTCATCGCCAAGCCGCTGGAGCTGGCAGGCATCCATTACTGGAAGCCGGTGCCGACCGCCGACGTCAATGCCACCCTGGGCATGTCGATCAGCGTGTTCATCCTGATGATCTTCTTTGCGCTGAAGTCCAAGGGCATCGGCGGTTTCGTCAAGGAATTCCTGACGGCCCCGTTCGGCAAGTGGATGATGCCGTTCAACCTGATCCTCAACATCGTCGAGTGGCTGAGCAAGCCGATCTCTCTGGCGATGCGACTGTTCGGCAACATGTTCGGCGGCGAAATCGTTTTCCTGCTGATCTGGGTGCTGGGCGGTGCCGGCGTGTTCGGTGCCGTTGCCGGTGGCGTATTCGGCTTTGGCTGGATGCTGTTCCACCTGCTGGTGATCCCGCTGCAGGCCTTCATCTTCATGATGTTGACCATCGTGTACTTGAGCCTGTCGGAAGACAGTCACTAAAGTTACAAGCTTCACCCAGTTTCAACCTTCATCCGTTTCATCACCCTTAGCTACTTAAAGTTCCTGGAGATAACCATGTACTTCGCCGTCCTGACCAACCTCGCCCAAGTTCAGAGCTCCACCGCCCTTGCCGTCGGCATCATGATCGGCCTGGCCGCACTGGGCGCTGGCCTCGGTCTGGCCATCATGGCTGGTAAGTTCCTGGAGTCGGCCGCTCGCCAGCCGGAACTGATCCCGGTCCTGCAGGTCCGCATGTTCATCACCGCCGGCCTCATCGACGCCGCGTTCATCATCTCGGTCGCCGTTGGCCTGCTGCTGGCCTTCGCCAACCCGCTGGCTGCTGCCCTGCTGGCCGAAGCCGCCAAGCTGGCAGGCTGATCCAGCTGCAGTGAGACGGTCGGGTGCCTGTCGGCGCCCGACTTCGGATGAAGGTTCGGTTGCGCCGCCACGGCGGCGTAACCACCCCCGACACCAGCGATCGAGCTAATCATGAATATCAATCTCACCCTCTTTGCACAGGCCCTGGCCTTTGCTTTGCTGATCTGGATCATCGCGACCAAGATCTGGCCGCCGTTGTTGAAGGCCATTGAAGAGCGCCAGCAGAAGATCGCTGAGGGCTTGGCCGCTGCCGACCGCAGCCAGAAAGATCTGGCGCAGGCGGAAGTAAAGGTCAACGAGGCACTGAAAGAAGCCCGTGGCAAGGCCAACGAGATCATCGACCAGGCGCACGCCCGTGCGAACCAGATCGTTGAAGCCGCCAAGAACGAAGCCATCGCCGAAGCCACCCGCCAGAAAGACCTGGCCCAGGCTGAAATCGACGCTGCCGCCAACCGTGCCCGTGAAGATCTGCGCAAGCAGGTGTCCGCTCTGGCCGTGACCGGCGCCGAAAAGCTGCTCAAGCGCGAAATCGATGCCAACGCCCACAAGGCGCTGCTCGACGAGCTGGCTGCGGAGATCTGATCGATGAGCCAGGCCCTCACGCTTGCCCGCCCGTACGCCCGCGCCGCGTTTGCGATTGCGCGTGACGAAGGCAAGTTCGCGCCGTGGTCGGACGCGCTTGCGTTCTCCGCCCGCGTTGCTGCCGATCCGCGCGTGTCGGCCTTGCTGTCGAATCCGCAGCTGAGCCGCGGCGATGCCGTTGCCCTGCTGACCCCGGACGCGACCAGCGAGACCTACGGTCGCTTCCTGGCCCTGCTGGCCGAAGGCCGCCGCCTGCAACAGCTGCCGGAGATCTCCGGTCTGTTCGAGCAGCTGCGTGCCGAAGCCGAGCACGTGGTCAAGGCCACCGTGACCTCGGCAGCCGAGCTGTCGGGCGACGAGCTGGAAAAGATCAAGGCTGCGCTGCGCAAGCGCTTCAACTGCGATGTCGACGTGTCGACCGCAGTGGACGCTTCGCTGATCGGCGGCGCCGTGATCGATGCCGGCGATGTGGTTATCGATGGCTCGCTCAAGGGCAAGCTGTCGCGCCTGCAGACCGCGCTCGCACACTGAATTCACATTACCGTCCGGCCACAAGCCGGCACTAGGACTTGACGATGGCTACCACGCTCAACCCCTCTGAAATCAGCGAACTGATCAAGACCCGCATCGAGAAGGTCGCCCTGTCCGCAGAGTCGCGCAACGAAGGCACCGTCACTGGCGTGTCCGACGGTATCGTGCGCATCTTCGGTCTGGCCGACGTGATGCAGGGCGAAATGATCGAACTGCCGAACAACACCTTTGCCCTGGCACTGAACCTGGAGCGCGACTCGGTCGGCGCCGTGGTCCTGGGCGACTACCAGCACCTGCGCGAAGGCGACGTGGCCAAGACCACCGGTCGCATCCTGGAAGTGCCGGTGGGTCCGGAAATGCTCGGCCGCGTTGTCAACGCGCTGGGTGAGCCGATCGACGGCAAGGGCCCGCTGGGCACCTCGCTGACCGCCCCGGTGGAGCGCGTTGCTCCGGGCGTGATCTGGCGCAAGTCGGTCGACCAGCCGGTGCAGACCGGTTACAAGTCGGTCGACTCGATGATTCCGATCGGCCGTGGCCAGCGCGAGCTGATCATCGGTGACCGTCAGACCGGCAAGACCGCGATGGCGATCGATGCCGTGATCAACCAGAAGGGCACCGGCATCAAGTGCGTGTACGTAGCGATCGGCCAGAAGGCCTCGACCGTTGCCAACATCGTGCGCAAGCTGGAAGAGAACGGCGCCCTGGCCCACACCGTGGTCGTGGCTGCAACCGCTTCCGAATCGGCCGCGATGCAGTACATCAGCGCCTACGCCGGCTGCACCATGGGTGAGTACTTCATGGACCGCGGTCAGGACGCCCTGATCGTGTACGACGATCTGTCCAAGCAGGCTGTTGCCTACCGCCAGATCTCGCTGCTGCTGAAGCGCCCGCCGGGCCGCGAAGCCTACCCGGGTGACGTGTTCTATCTCCACTCCCGCCTGCTCGAGCGTGCAGCTCGCGTGTCGGAAGAGTATGTCGAGAAGTTCACCAACGGTGCCGTCACCGGCAAGACCGGTTCGCTGACCGCACTGCCGATCATCGAAACCCAGGCTGGCGACGTTTCCGCGTTCGTTCCGACCAACGTGATCTCGATCACCGACGGCCAGATCTTTCTGGAAACCGACCTGTTCAACGCCGGTATCCGTCCGGCCGTCAACGCCGGTATCTCGGTGTCGCGCGTCGGTGGCTCGGCCCAGACCAAGATCATCAAGAAGCTGTCCGGCGGTATTCGTATCTCGCTGGCGCAGTACCGTGAGCTGGCTGCGTTCGCGCAGTTCGCCTCCGACCTTGACGAAGCGACCCGCAAGCAGCTGGAGCGCGGTCAGCGCGTCACCGAGCTGATGAAGCAGAAGCAGTACGCACCGATGTCGATCGCCGACCAGGCGCTGTCGATCTACGCCGTCAACGAGGGCTTCCTCGACGACGTGCCGGTCAACAAGCTGCTCTCGTTCGAAGCTGGCCTGCACGCGCACTTCGCCAACACCGCAGGTGAGTTGACCTCCAAGATCAACAGCACCGGCGCGTGGAACGACGATATCGAAGCTGCCTTCAAGAAGGGCATCGCCGATTTCAAGAGCACCGGCACCTGGTAATACCAGTCCAGTAGTTCGGAGCTTGGCTCCGCACGACTGAAAGCAGCGGAGCCTGGCTCCGCTGTATGGCAAACGCGGGGTTCGACCTCGCGCCACGGGAATAAGAGATGGCAAGCGGACGCGAAATCAAAACCAAGATCAAGAGCGTGCAGAACACCCGCAAGGTGACGCGCGCGCTCGAAATGGTCTCGGCCTCCAAGATCCGCAAAGCGCAGGATCGGATGAAGACCTCGCGTCCGTACGCGCAGGCGATGAAGCAGGTGATCGGTCACCTGGCCCAGGCCAGCACCGACTACCAGCATCCGTTCCTGGTTGAGCGCGAGCAGGTAAAGCGCGTGGGTTACATCGTGATCTCGTCTGATCGCGGTCTGGCCGGCGGCTTGAACAACAACCTGTTCCGCAAGACCGTCGCAGAAATGCGCGGCTGGCAGGAAAAGGGTGCCGAGATCGACGTGGTGACCGTTGGCCAGAAGGCCGGCGCGTTCTTCCGTCGCGTCAACGTCAACATGGCTGCTTCGGTTGCCAACATCGGCGACCAGCCCAAGCTGGAAACGCTGATCGGCGTGATCAAGGTCATGCTTGACGCCTACACCGAAGGCAAGGTTGATCGCGTCTACCTGGTCTACAACCGCTTCATCAACACGATGACGCAGAAGGCCAGCTTCGATCAGCTGCTGCCGTTGCCGGCTGCTGAAAAGCAGGTGGCCTCGCACGACTGGGATTACCTGTACGAGCCCGACGCAGCAACCGTGCTTGAGCACGTGATCACCCGCTATATCGAATCGTTGGTGTATCAGGCGGTGCTGGAGAATGTTGCCTCCGAGCACGCAGCTCGCATGGTGGCGATGAAGGCGGCAAGCGACAACGCGAACAAGATGATCGGAACCCTGCAGCTGGTCTACAACAAGGCCCGCCAGGCAGCGATCACCCAGGAAATCTCCGAAATCGTCAGCGGCGCGGCAGCGGTTTAACGCGCGCAGTCAACAGCACACATTTAGAGGATGCAGCAATGAGTCAGGGCAAGATCGTTCAGATCATCGGCGCCGTCGTCGACGTCGAATTCCCGCGCAGCGATGTGCCGAAGGTGTACGACGCGCTGAAGGTCGACAACACCGAAATCACGCTGGAAGTCCAGCAGCAGCTGGGTGACGGTATCGTCCGCGCAATTGCGCTGGGCTCCACCGACGGCCTGAAGCGTGGCCTGGTTGCCACCAACACCAACCGCGCCATCTCGGTGCCGGTCGGCGCTGGCACCCTGGGCCGCATCATGGACGTGCTGGGTCGCCCGATCGACGAAGCCGGCCCGGTGCAGGCTTCGGCCAGCTGGGAAATCCACCGCGCTGCTCCGTCGTACGAAGACCAGTCTTCCTCGACCGAGCTGCTGGAAACCGGCATCAAGGTCATCGACCTGATGTGCCCGTTCGCCAAGGGCGGCAAGGTCGGCCTGTTCGGCGGCGCCGGCGTCGGCAAGACCGTCAACATGATGGAACTGATCAACAACATCGCCAAGGCGCACAGCGGTCTGTCCGTGTTCGCCGGCGTGGGTGAGCGTACCCGTGAGGGCAACGACTTCTACCACGAAATGAAGGACTCCAACGTCCTCGACAAGGTGGCGATGGTGTACGGCCAGATGAACGAGCCGCCGGGCAATCGTCTGCGCGTTGCACTGACCGGCCTGACCATGGCGGAGTACTTCCGTGATGAGAAGGACGCCAGCGGCAAGGGTAAGGACGTGCTGCTGTTCGTCGACAACATCTACCGCTACACCCTGGCCGGTACCGAAGTGTCGGCACTGCTGGGCCGTATGCCGTCGGCCGTGGGTTACCAGCCGACCCTGGCTGAGGAAATGGGCGTCCTGCAGGAACGCATCACCTCGACCAAGTCCGGCTCGATCACCTCGATCCAGGCCGTGTACGTGCCCGCCGATGACTTGACCGATCCGTCGCCGGCCACCACGTTTGCCCACTTGGATTCGACCGTGACCCTGTCGCGTTCGATCGCCTCGCTGGGTATCTACCCGGCCGTGGATCCGCTGGATTCGACCTCGCGCCAGATGGACCCGCAGGTCATCGGCACCGAGCACTACGAAACCGCCCAGCGCGTCCAGCAGACCTTGCAGAAGTACAAGGAACTGAAGGACATCATCGCAATCCTGGGCATGGACGAACTGTCCGAAGAAGACAAGCAGGCCGTGACCCGCGCCCGCAAGATCGAGCGCTTCTTCAGCCAGCCGTTCCACGTGGCCGAAGTGTTCACCGGCTCGCCGGGCAAGTACGTGCCGCTGAAGGACACCATCCGTGGCTTCAAGGCCATTGTCGATGGCGAGTACGACCACCTGCCGGAGCAGGCGTTCTACATGGTCGGCAGCATCGAAGAAGCGGTCGAGAAGGCCAAGAAGATGGCTGAAAAGGCCTAATAACCACGTAGGGCGGAGCGTGCTCCGCCCACGCGGCAACCTGCGGTGGGCGCAGGCCCACCCAACCAGGCGAAGAGAGATCCATGAGCACCATCCGTTGCGACATCGTCAGTGCCGAGCAGCAGATCTTCAGCGGCGAAGCGACCCTGGTCGTGGCCACCGGTGAGCTGGGCGAGCTGGGCATCGCGCCCAAGCACGCACCGCTGATCACCCGTCTGAAGCCGGGTAAGGTCGTGGTCACCACCGCTGCAGGCGAGCACCTGGATTTCGCCATTTCCGGCGGCATCCTGGAAGTACAGCCGCAGGTCGTGACCGTGCTGGCCGACACCGCCATCCGCGCCACCGATATCGATGAAGCATCGGTGCGCAAGGCCAAGGAAGAAGCAGAGCGCGTACTGGCGCACCGTGGCGAAGCCATGGAACTGGCCGAGGCACAGCAGAAGCTGGCCGAGATCACCGCCCAGCTGCAAGCCTTGGAGCGTCTGCGCCGCAACCTCAAGCACTGAGGTTGGCAGCAGCACCAAAAAAACGCCGGCCTAAGCCGGCGTTTTTTTTGCCCTGCTTTTTGTAGTGCCGAGCCATGCTCGGCAGAGGCGCTACCAGTAGAACCACCTGTAGTGCCGAGCCATGCTCGGCAGGGGGTATTGCCGGTGAAGCTTCTGCCGAGCATGGCTCGGCACTACCAAAGGGCTATCAGCGATAGACCACATGGCGCAGCGCGAAGAAGCTCACCACCGCCAGCCCCAGCTCGACCACCGGCTTGGCCAGCCACGCATACTGCAGGCCAAGCGATTGCGCGACCCAGTCGATCAGTCCGGTACTGATCACGGTCATCAGCAGCCAAAGCACCCAGAAGCGCGCAAAGCGTTTCCAGCCATGACGCTGTTCGCCTTGGGTGGCAAACGTGTAGCGACCGTTGAGCCAGAAACCGAGCACCGCGCCACTGATCCGCCCCAGCAGATTGCTGGGCGCGACGGGTACACCCAACGCCGTCGCTGCAACAAATACGCCCCAGTCCAACGCCAACTGCGCCACACCTATGATGATGAACTGGGTGCCTTGGCGTAATAGACTCATGGATATGGCGGGCTCTGGCGAATAGCCTGCAATGCTACCCCCTTGCGCTTAGAATCCAGAGAACCTCGAAGGAAGTTGTAAGCATGACCCAGCCGCTGCACGTCATCATTCTCGCCGCCGGCGCCGGCAAGCGCATGAAATCGCTGTTGCCCAAGGTGCTGCAGCCCATCGCCGGACAGCCGATGCTGGCCCATGTGATTGCCACTGCGCGTGAGCTGCAGCCGGCCGGCATTCATGTGGTTTACGGTCACGGTGGTGAAGCAGTGCGCGCGGCCTTCGCCGATCAAACTGATCTGCTGTGGGCCGAGCAGAGCCAGCAGCTGGGCACCGGCCATGCTGTGCAGCAGGCGATGCCGCAGGTTCCGGATACCGCCCAGGTGCTGGTGCTGTATGGCGATGTGCCGCTGATGCGCGCACAGACGTTGAGCGCACTGCTGAACAATGGTCCGCGTCTGGCGGTGCTGGTGGCCGAGTTGGATGACCCCAACGGGTATGGCCGTGTCGTGCGTGATGCCGAGGGCAGGGTCGCCGCCATCGTCGAACAGAAAGATGCCAGCGACGAGCAGAAGCGTATCCGTACGGTGAACACCGGCATCATCACCGCCGAGTCCACCGCACTGCGTCGCTGGCTGTCGGGCCTGTCCAACCGCAACGCGCAGGGCGAGTACTACCTGACCGACGTGTTCGCTTCTGCTGCCAGTGAATACGCGCCGGCCGAGCTGGTGCTGGTTGCCGATGCGCAGGAAGCCGAGGGGGCGAACGATCCCTGGCAGCTGTCGCAGCTGGAGCGTGCCTGGCAGCTGCGTGCCGCCAAGGCGCTGTGCGAGCAGGGCGCGCGCCTGCTGGACCCATCGCGCTTCGACCAGCGCGGCACGGTCAAGGTCGGTCGCGATGTGCAGATCGACGCCAACGTGATTCTCGAAGGCGAGGTGGAGCTGGGTGATGGCGTCAGCATCGGTGCCTTCGTGCGGCTGAAGGACGTCAAGCTCGGCGCCGGCACCGAAGTGCGTCCGCACTGTGATCTGGAAGGTGTGATCAGCGAAGGCGCGGCGCAGATCGGTCCGTTCGCACGACTGCGTCCTGGCACCGTGTTGGCCGATGGCGTGCACATTGGCAACTTCGTGGAAACCAAGAAGACCACGCTGGGCAAGGGCAGCAAGGCCAACCATCTCACCTATCTGGGTGATGCGGTGATCGGCAGCGGCACCAATATCGGTGCCGGCACCATCACCTGCAACTATGACGGCGTGAACAAGTTCCAGACCACGATCGGTGACAAGGTGTTCGTGGGCTCCAACAGCTCGCTGGTGGCGCCGCTGACGCTCGAGGATGGGGCAACGATCGGTGCTGGTTCGGTGATCACCCGCGACGCGCCTGCGGGCCAGTTGACGGTGGCACGCACACGCCAGCAGACAATTGAAGGCTGGACGCGTCCTGTCAAAAAGTCCTGAACCCAGGTTGGCGCAGCGCGACGAGCTTGCGCTGCTGCCATTGATCGAAGCGCAGGCGGGTGTGCGCCTGCGTGGGCATCCGGCTGCTGCGATATTCGCTGCGAGCCCCACCGAGCCGCATTTGTTTGAACAGGCATGGCAGCGCGGAATGCTGTGGGTGGTTGCCTGCGAACAGGAATTGGCCGGTTACCTGATGGCTGGTGTGCTCGGTGAGGATTTCCATATCCAGCAGATGGATGTTGTACCGGCACATGGCCGCAAGGGATTGGGCCGGGCCTTGCTGCGTCATGCGGTGGAACAGGCGAGGACACGTGGTCATCACCGGGTGGCGCTGACTACTTTGAGCGATGTGGCCTGGAATGCACCCTTCTATGCCAGCGAGGGTTTCAGCGAATGGCTGCCGCAGGACTGGAGCGCAGGCATGCGCGAGGTGATGGCGGCGGAGGTAGCGGCAGGTTTTCCAATGGAGCTGCGGTTGGCGATGCAGCGGCAGTTTGGAAAGGCGTAAGTCATCGTTGTGGTAGCGGCTTAGGCTTTAGTCATGCGGCAACAGAATCGCCACGCACAGGCCGCCGTCCTTGCGGTTCTGCAGGGAGATGCGGCCGCCGTGTGCTTCGATGATCTCGCGGGTCAACGCCAATCCCAACCCAGTGCCATTGCGCTTGGTTGAATAGAACGGCATCAATGCGTTCTGCAGCACCGCTTCGTTCATGCCGGTGCCACGATCCAATACTTCGATGCGCAGCCAGTTCGGCAGTCGTGCGATACGCACTTCAACCGAATCATCCGCAGCACCGTTGTCAGCGCCGGCTTCATGCGCGTTCTTCAGCAGGTTCAACAATGCCTGAGAGAACTGCGATTGATCCAAGCGGCTGTACTGCTCGTCCGCCATCGGTTCCATGCGGAAGTTGATCTGCTGCTGCAAGGTATGCAGGAACTGGCTCCAGGCAACCGTCTGCAGCTGCGGCTGCGGCAGTTTGGCGAAGCGTGCGTAACCACGGATGAAGCCTTCCAGGTGACGTGCGCGTTCTTCTACCGTGCCGAAGATATCTTCCAGCCGGTCATGGCGGCCGCGTCGCACCAACTCGGCGCCGGAATGTGCCAGCGAGGCAATCGGTGCCAATGAGTTATTCAGCTCGTGGCTGATGACGCGAATCACCTTCTTCCATGTCTGCACTTCCTGGCGGCGCAGCTCGGCGGTGAGCAGACGCAGCAGCAACAGCTCGTGTGGGCGTCCATTCAAATGGAAGGCGCGACGAGACAGGTGATAGATCTGCTCATCGTCATCATCGTCTTCGGCCGCCTCCGGGTCGCGCACGGCGAACAGGCTGTCGCCGCCACGGGCGATGGCATTGCGCAGTTCGATCGGCATGTTTTCCAGCAGCTCATGCATGCGCTGGCCTTCCAGTTTCCAGCCGCCGTGCAGCAGTTTGCGTGCCGCAGTGTTGGAGAAGGTCACGCGTTGCACGCCATCGCCACCATCAGTAAGCAGCAGCATCGCCACCGGCGTGTTCTGCACCATGGTGTCGAGCAGCAGCTCGCGCTGCACCAGCGATTGCCGCTGCTCGCGCAGCACGTCGCCCAGCTCGGCATGGGCCTGCACCAGCTGCGCGAATTCATCGTGCCCACGCCAATGCACGCCGAAGTTGAACTCGCCATCGCGATAACTGCTGGTGGTGCCGGCCAGCGCCCGCAGCAGTGAGCGGATCGGCGCGGTGGCGCGGCTCAGGGCCCACCACATCGCCGCCAGCAGAAGCACGGTGGACACGCACACAACCACCCAGCCGCGGTCCATCCAGTAGGCCAGGAACCACGGCAAGGCCGCAGCAAGTGCCAGCACCGGCAGCAGGCGCAGGAACAGGGTGAAGGTGAAGGAGCGCGTTTTCACTGATGTGTGCTCACTCGCGCGGGATGCCGTGGCGATCCATGCGGCGGTACAGCGCCTGCCGGCTCAAACCCAGCTCGGCGGCGGCCTGGGCAATGACGCCGCCAGCACGTTCCAAGGCGCTGACTATGTGTTCGCGGTCGGGCTCGTCGGCCGGTGCGGTAGGCCGTGCCGGCGCGCGTGGCAGGTTCAGGTCCGCGACTTCGATGCGCGCGCCTTGGGCGAGCAGGGCGGCGCGTTGGATCACGTTGCGCAGCTCGCGCACATTGCCCGGCCAGTTGTGGCGCTGCAGCGCCTGCAAGGCCGGTGCCGACAGCGGCTTACCATCGGCGAGGAAGTACTGGGCCAGCGGCAGGATGTCCTCGCGGCGCTCGGCCAGCGCCGGCAGGCTCAGCTCGACGGTGTTGAGCCGGTAGTAAAGATCTTCGCGGAAGCTGCCGGCGCGGATCATCGCCGGCAGATCGGCATTGGTGGCACTGACCACACGCACTTTGACCTGTCGTTCGCGGTTGGAGCCCAGCCGCTCGAAGCGGCCGGTTTCCAGTACACGCAGCAGTTTCATCTGCCCGGTCAGTGACAGGTTGCCGATTTCGTCGAGGAACAAGGTGCCGCCATCGGCGGCCTCGAACTTGCCTTCGCGGGCCTTGTTGGCACCGGTATAGGCACCTGCCTCGGTACCGAACAGCTCGGCCTCGATCAGTTCGGACGGGATGGCGCCGCAGTTCAGCGCGACAAACGGGCCTTTCTTGTGCACGGAGTTGGCCTGGATGATCTCGGCGATCTTCTCCTTGCCGGCGCCGTTCGGGCCGGTGATCAGTACCGGCAATTCCGAACGCGCGACCTGGCAGGCGAGGGCGATGATGCGCTCGCTGGAGGGGTCGGCGAATACCAGCCCGCGCAGATCGTAGCGGTCGTGCAGCGCCTGCTGCTGGCGCTGCTCGCGGGCGCGGCGGCGAGCCAGTTCGCGGCGCGCTTCGGCCAGTTCCAGCAGGTTGTTGACCGTGGTCAGCAGACGGCCGTCGTCCCAGGGCTTGGCCAGATAGTCGGAGGCACCGGCTTTGACCAGCTCCACCGCACTGTCCAGGTGCGTCCACGCAGTAAGCAGGATGACGGGCAGGTCCGGGTGCGCCTGGCGGATACGCCGGAACAGATCCTGGCCTTCCTCGCCGGAGGTGGTGTCGGCGGTGAAGTTCATGTCCTGCAGGACCAGATCGAATTCATGCTCGGCCAGCATCGCCAGGCCCTGCTCGGGCGAGGTTGCGTGGCGGGTGTCGATGTCGTGCAGGGAGAACAGCACATCCAGCGCGGTGGCCACGGCGGTGTTGTCGTCGATGATCAGGATCTGTGGCATCAGTTGTCGCAGAAGAAGATTGGGGGACGCAGCGCGGACGCTGAAGTCAGCACATTACACGCTGCGGGTCGCGCTGGCAGGTGGCAGCTGTGCGGCACGCCGGGCAGGTGTCGCGACCGCAGCTTGCCCGAGCAGCAGCATCAAGCCGCCAGCGACCAGCAGATAGGCCCACGGTAACCGTGGCAGCTCGTAATGCTGCATCAACCACTGGTTGATCAGCAACGCCAGCAGCAGACCCATCAGCAAGCCAGCAGCGGTCAGCAACAGATTCTCCGCCAGGAATTGGCGTATCACCTGGCTGCGGGTAGCACCCAGAGCGCGACGAATGCCGATCTGACGGGTGCGTTGTTGGATCCAGTAGCCGCTGAGGCTGGCGATGCCGATCAGGGTGATCGTGGCGACAACAAGATTGACGGTGAGCAAGAGCCATACCGCCGCGCGGCGGTTGCGCATGCCATTGCTGCGCAGCTGTTCGTAGCTGGACACGACCGGGTTGAAGCTAGTGGCCATCTGTCCGGCGTACGTCGTTTGCAGTACGCCGGGTACGGCTTTGATTACCGCATCGCGCTGATCAGTATCGGCGCGCACCACGAAACTCAGCAGTGGCAGGCCGGCCGGGCGTCGCGGCAACAGAATGGCGTACTCTGCCTTGCCGTCGTCCAGCTCGCTGAGCTGGTAGCGCAGCAGGTGGGCGACAACGCCGACAACTACATAGTGACTGCCGCCATCACCGGAGGTGAGTTCCTGCCCGACCGGATTGCCGTCGAACAGGGTTCGGCCCAACGCCTCGGTGATGATGATGGGCGTGCTGGCAGTGTTGGCATCGTCACCGAGCTGCAGGTCGGCGTATTCGTCGGCGAGGAAGTCGCGGCCACGGCTGAGCTGCAGGCCCAGCGTGTCGATCAGCTGCTTGCCGATGAATCCGCTGACCTGCACGGTAGAGCCGTTGGCTGACTTGAGGTCGTAGACCATGGTCAAGGTCTCGCGCATCGGTGCACCGACCACGGCGGTGGCACGCTTCACGCCGGGAATCGCTGCCAATGCATCGGCACCGGCGCTGGCTTGTGCAGCGGTCCAGTTGCCATCCGGGCGCACGATCTGGTCGATGACGATCACTTCCTTGTCGGCGATGCCATCGTCGATCAACAGCGGCCCTGCTTGTTGCGCGAGCAGGAACAAGGTATTGCAGAGGATGGCGCAGGCCACGGTGATCTGCAGCACGATCAACCAGGGCATCAGCGGCTGGCGGCGCATGGAGGAGAGCAGCGGATTCATGCGATAGCCTTGTTCATAGGGTTTTGACCTGCAACGCGGGTTCCTGGCGCGCAGCACGGATGGCTGGCAGCAGACCAACCACCACGCCGGTGACTATCGCCATCAACAGCAGGCCGACAAATAGCGCCGGGCTCAGCTGTGCCAGTGATGAGTAGGCTTCGCCCTGTTGGCGCATCAGCCACAGGCCAGCCAGCGTCAGCGGCAACGCCAGCAATCCACCCAGCAAGCCGGCCAAGGTGGACTCCACCAGGCAGGCGGCGATGATCGAGCGGCGCGGTGCGCCCAGGACACGACGCACACCATGCTCACCGGCACGACGCAGGAAGCGTGCTGCGAGCAGGCCGGCAACATTGACCAGGCACAACACCAGTAAACCAGCTGCAAGCCAGAGATTCAGCCGTACGCTGTCGGGCACCACCCGATTGAAGCGCAGCCATTGCGCCATCGATTGCAGGTGGGTGTTGGGGGCGCGCGCGAAGATGCCTGCGGCTTGCCGATCTGCTGCAAAGCTCTGCAGGCTTTGTGCATAGCTGTCACGCTGCTGCGCATCCTTGAGTTCCGCCCACAACACCAGCCAGCGGCACTGCTGGGTATCGATCTGATCGAAGCGGAAGCCGCCGAAGCCATTGCCATCACAGATGCGGGTGCTGGTGATCTCCGCACCCGAAGCCAGTACTGCTTCTGCGGGCCCGAACAGCTCATCGCCGTCGCCCTCCCAACCGGCATTGTACGAAGGCAGGAAGTGCGGACGTGGGCGGGGCGCCCAGCGTTCGCTGATGCCGATGACGCTGAAGTTGTGCTTGCCCAGGCGGATTTCGGCACCGGTGCCGTCTTCGCGGCCCAGCAGGTGCTGGCTGAGTGCACGGCTGATTATCACCACCGGCGTGCGTGCTGCTTCTTCCTCGGCGCTCCAGAAGCGGCCATGCCGCAGCGGCACGCCGAATACCGGCAGCATCGGCCCGATGGCCAGGCTTGCCGATACATTCTTGCTGAGCGTGTTGTCGGTATTGCCGACCGTCAGTGGCGCGGTCAGCAAGGCCACCTGTGGGACATCCGGGCGCAGCTGACGCATCGCCTGCACGTCGGCCAATTTCCACAGCGGCGGCACCGGCGTGCCATCGCCGTAGCTGTCGCTTTCACCGCTTTTTGCCGCCTGACGCGAGTCGGCCCAGGCCAGATGCAGGTTCTGGCTGATGCCGGGCAGGGGATCGGCCGCCAGCACCGACAACAGGGTCAACATGGTCATCACCGAGGCCAGCCCCAGAGCCAGGGTCAGTACTACCAGAGCCATCGTCCTTGGGTGGCGGATGCAGCCGCGCAGTCCGGTTTCCAGCGTGTAGTTCATGGTGCGGGTCTTGCCGCTGCGCGGTGTGCGTAACTGAGTACCCGCGTTGCCTGCCACTGATCATCGCGCAGACGCCAGATGATGACGAAGTCGGCCAGACCGTCGCAGTGTTCGCCTTTGAGGTCGCAGAACTGGTGTTGGCCGCGTGCGATCGCGCCGAAATCCTTGATCGGAAACACTTCCAGGGTGCCCGGCAGCAGCTGCCGGGTGTAGTTGCCGCAGACATGCTTGCGGGTGTTTGCCAGCATGGCCTCGCGGGTCCAGGTGACACCGCCGTTGTCGTGGTAGAACTCCACCGCCGGGTCGAAGTAGCCCGCATGCTTTTCGAACTGGGCTGGATCGCTGCAGTGGTTGAAGCTGTCGAACATGCCGTGGTCGAGTGCGGCGATGGTGTCGTGCAGGCTGGCATTGTCAGCATCGGCTGCATGCGCTGGGATCACCAGCAGCGAGCACAGCATCAGCAGCAGGGACGGCAACTTGGTTTTCATCGAGGTGACTCCGGCGAACAGTGGAAGAGAATCAGGCGGCACGCGTGGCTACCGCAGGTGGGACGGCCGCTGCGCGTCGCGCGGGGCCGAGCACGGCGAACTGGCCCAGCAACAACAGCAGCAGCGCTGCGATGGGTAGGTAGATCAGCGGCAGGCGCGGCAGCTCGTATTGGCTCATCAGCACCAGGTTCAGCGCATAGGCCAGCACCAGCCCAAGGACGATGCCGGCACTGCTAAGCAGCAGGTTCTCCAGCTGGAAGGAGCGAAGGATGTGTCTGCGGGTAGCACCCAGGGCACGGCGGATGCCGATCTGGCGAGTACGCTGCTGCACCCAGAAGCTGGCAAGCCCGACGATGCCGAACGCGGTTACCGCCAGCAGCGCGATGCTCACCGCCAGCAGCAGCCAGATCACCGAGCGATCGCGGTGATGGAAGTCGTCGCGCATCCGCGACAGCGTGCCCTGTTGCTCGATGATACGGTTGGGGTCGGCCTTGTTGAGTGCCGCGATGGCGGCCTTGAGCACGGCCTCGCGCTGCTCCGGACTGGTGCGCAGCGCGTAGGCGCCGTTGGAGACCCGGATCGGAAACACCATGCTGTTGAAGCGGTTGCCGAACTCCGTGGCCTCGCCCGGAGCCAGCAGGTCCTCGATCACGCCAACCACCTGCGTGGGCTTGCTGCCCCAGACATAGATGTTGCTGTCCAGCGCATTGCCATCCGGAAACAGAAACGTGGCCAGCGACTGACTCAACAGCACGCTGGGTACCAACGGAGCGCCGTCGCCAACAGCGAAGGCGCTGTTCTCAAGATACTCGTCGGGCTTGAAGCCACGGCCTTCGCGCAGCTGCAGGCCGAAGGTCGGCAGCAGTTGGCCGTCGTCCATGTAATTGGATGCATGCACGCTGGGACGGCTCTGGTCTGGCTGCAGGCGTATGCCCGAGCCCCAGACATTGTCGCCATAGGGAATCTGGTTGATGCTGCTGACGGCCTTCACGCCTGGGACTGCAGCAAGTGCGGCCAGATCCTGCTTGCGCAGGGCATCGTAGTTGACGTCGGGCAGCAGGCTGCTGGTGGCCAGGTAGACCAGCTCGTCTTCGGCCACGCCGCTGTGCAGTTGGATCTGTGCGATGCGGTTACTGATGATGAAAACCGCATTGCAGATGATGGCGCAGCTGATCGCGATCTCGAATATGACCAGCAACGCGGCGATCTTGTGCCGGGACAGCATCGACAGGATGGGGCGGATGTCCAAGGGAGTTCTCCGTGGCGAGGCAAGCCGCCGTTGGCTGCTGGATGGATTCAATGCCATCGCGTCATTGGCTCTTGAGCTGCAATGCAGGTGGGATCTGCATTGCCCGCCAGGCTGGCAGCAGCCCCGCAAGCAGGCTCACACCAACGGCCAGAACGAAGGTCATCCACAAGGTGCTGACGTCCATCCGCGCCAACTGTGCGTACTCGTCCGGTTGCTGGCGGATCAGCCACAGGCCGAGCGCCGCAAAACCGAGCCCCAGCAAACCGCCGGCCAGGCCGATGAGGCCGGCTTCGGTCAGGCATTGTTTGAAGATGTCCGTGCGCGAAGCACCCAGCGACCGGCGTATGCCGATCTCGCCACTGCGGCGCAGGAACTTGGCCAGCAGCAGGCTCACCGTGTTGATCAGGCAGACCAACAGGAAGCCGAAGGCCAACCACATCTGCAGGCGCACGTCGTTGGGTACGATGCGGTTGAAGTCCAGCCAGCCCATCACGTCATACAGGCGCACATTGGTGGGGCGCTCGAAGCGGCCACTGGCGCGCTGGCTATCGGAATAGTCAGCCAGGTATTTCAGGTAATCGCGGGCCTTGTCCGACGTGTCCAGCTGCACCCAGTACTGCAGCCAGGCACAGGGCGCGGTCAGGCCGCGGTTGCCTTCGCCATCTTCGCTGCTGCCCCAGCAGTTCATGCTTCCCTGGGTATCCAAGGCCAATGCGCGCGAGGTGGAGAACGGCAGCAGGACCTGTTCGTCGCCGCCATAACGCTGGCTGGTCAGGTCATAGAAGCGCGGCGTCGGCTTCCAGTTGCCAAGCACGCCGACCACCTGGAACACACCTTGCGGCAGGCGCAGTTGCTTGCCGATGGCGTTCTCCGTGCCGTACAGCCGTTGCGCCAGTTTGCGGTCGATGACGGCAACCAAGGCACGGCCATCATCCTCGCCCGCGCTCCAGGCATTGCCAGCGGCCAGTGGCACCTCGAACATCGGGAAGAAGTCAGCCGAGGTATAGCGTGTCATCACCCGGAACGGCTGTGCGGTGTTGCCGGTAGGCAGCACCGTCACCGAGCCGGCCGACATCAGTGCCTGTCGATCGCCGCGCTTCTGCCGTAGCAACTCCTCGGCGTCGTAGCGGGTCATCTGTGCCAGAGGATCCGATTCCAGCGTGGCGTCCTTGCCCAGGCTGCGCGGCTCCAGCTGCGGGTAGAACAGCTGCTGGCTCTTGCCTGGAATTGGATCCCCTGACAGTACGAAGTACAGGCCAAGGGTGGTCATGGTCGCGCCGATGCCGACTGCGATGGTCAGCACCATCAAGGTGGTCAGCACCTTGTTGCGGCCGAAGCCGCGCCACGCCAATTGCAGGTAATAGCCGAACATGTCCCTTCCTTGAGCCGATGGATCAGGTGCTGCGGGTGGCCACCGCCGGTGGAATCGATGCCGCCTTGCGGGCCGGGCCGAACACCGCAATCTGGCCGAGCAGCCACAGCAGCACTGCGCCAACCGGCAGGTACAGCAGCGGCAAGCGTGGCAGCTCGTAGCGGCCCATCAGCCACTGGTTGAGCAGGTAAGCCAGCAGCATGCCGACCACGATGCCGATGCCGGCGAGCAGGAAGTTCTCGGTCTGGAAGTAGCGCAGGATCTGCGCGCGGGTAGCACCCAGGGCACGGCGGATGCCGATCTGCTTGGTGCGCTGCTGCACCCAGAAGCTGGCCAGGCCGATGATGCCCAACGCGGTTACCAGCAACAGCAGACCACTGACGATCAGCAGCAGGCCGATCATGTCGCGGTCATTGGCGAAGTTCTTGGCACGCTTCTCCTCAACGGTCTGCTTGGTCCAGACCAGGCGGTTTGGATCGTTCTTGTCCAGCGTCGCCAATGCCTGCTTCAGCACCTCATCACGGCGTCCCTGCTCGGTGACGCGCAGGATGTAACGGCCGCCGTTCGAGAAATTCATGCGGATCGGGAAGATGATCGAATACGTGCGGTTGTTGTTCTGCATGTTCGGGCGCAGCAGGGTCTGCGCCACGCCCACCACGGTGACCGGTATGTTGGCCATATACAGGGTCTTGCCAACCGCATTGCCGTCCGGGAAGAACTGCTTGGCCATGGCTTCGGTGAGGATAGCTGGCGCTTTCAGCTTGCCTAGGTCTTCCACTTTCTCAAGCACATCACTGCTCTGGTACTCATCGGCATTGAAATCGCGGCCGGCGACCAGCTTGACTCCAAGGGTCTTGAGCGCGTTCTCGCCAACCATGTACTGGGCACCATTGATCGACTGCGCTTCGGGCTCCGCAGTGGCGGCCAACGATGTGTTCCAGGAGCCGCCCTGGAACGGCAGCTGGTTGACGATGGCCACGCTCTCGACGCCGGGAATGCCACGCAGCGAGGCGATGTCCTCGGCGGTGCGGGCGTCGGCATCGACCTGTTCACCGATGCCACTCAGGCCGATCTCGATCAGGTGGTTGTCATCGATGCCGCTGGCCAGCTGCATGGCGTCGATGCGCTGCGACACGATGAACAGCGCGTTGCAGATGATGGCGCAGCTCAGCGCGATCTCCAGCACGATCAGCGCGGCGGCTGTCTTGTGCCGCGACAGCGTGGAGAGGATGGGACGGATTTCCATGAGGTGTCTCCGGGGAGGCGTGACGCTGGGAATGGGTTTTTGTTGGAAGGGGCGAGGGCGACCGCAACTGCCGAAGCACCCCTTTCCGGCCCTCCCCTGCGCTTTGCGCAAGGGAAGAGGTATTCGCGTTACTGGCTCTTGAGTTGCAGTGCTGGAGCTACCTGCATGGCGCGCCAGGCGGGCAGGATGCCGGCGAGCATGCTGGCGAACACTGCCAGCGCGAAGGTGATCAGCAGCATTGAGCCGTCCAGGTGAGCCAGCGAGGCGTACTCGGCCGGGCGCTGACGCACCGCCCACAAGCCGAACAGTGCAAACACCAAGCCGAGCAGGCCACCGGCCAAACCAATCGTGCCGGCCTCGATCAGGCACTGTTTGAAGATTTCGGCGCGGCTGGCGCCCAATGCACGGCGCACGCCGATCTCGCCGCTGCGACGCAGGAACTTGGCCAGCAGCAGGCCAACGGTATTGACCAGGCAGACCAGCAGGAAGCCGAAGGCCAGCCACATCTGCAGGCGCACGTCGCCCGGCACTGCATTGCGGTATTCCATCAGGTCCATCACATCACGCAGGCGGGTGTTGGCCGGGCGCTCGAAGCGGCCAGCAGCGCGCTGCTGTTCGGAGTAGTTGTCCAGGTAGGCCTTGAAGTCCTTGGCATCACCAGGCGAGTTCAGCTCGACCCAGTACTGGATCCACGAGCACGGCACGTTCACTGCGGTGGCGTCATTGACCAGCTCGCGGCCGAAGCAGTTCATGCTGCCATTGCGGCCCAGCTTGAGCTCCAGTGCGGTGCTGAAGGGCAGGTAGACATCTTCCTCGGAGTCGAACTTGCCCGAGTACAGGTCGTAGAACTTTGGGGCGGGCTTCCATTCCTTGAGTACGCCGACGATGCGCATGGCATTGCCTTCGACCAGCACTTCCTTGCCGACGCTGTTCTCGCCCTTGAACAGCTTGTCATTGAGGGTATCGCTGATCACCGCGACGCGGCTGCGGCCCTGGTCCTCATCGCCACTCCAGCCCTGGCCGAACGCAAACGGCGTATCGAACATCGGGAAGAAGTCGGCCGAGGTGTAGCGCATGCTGATGCTGAAGGGCTTGAGTGCGTCGATGCGCGGGTCGACGATGCCGCTACCGCCGGTCATCATCGCCTGACGCGGCGCCTTCTTCTGCCGCAGCAGTTCTTCGGAGTCAAATCGCGTCATCTGCATTTCGGGCTCTTCGCCCGGCTTGTAGCCTTCCTTGGTGTAGGGATCCAACTGCACATAGAACAGACGATCACTCTTGTGCGGGATCGGGTCGCCGGACAGCACCTTGAACACGGTCAAGGTGGTCATCGCCGCGCCGATGCCTAGCGCGATGGCCAGCACCATCAGCGCGGTCAGGATCTTGTTGCGGCCGAAGCTGCGCAGCGCAAGTTTGAAGTAGTAACTGAACATGGACGATCCTTGGCAGCTCAGGCGCTGCGGGTGGCGACGATGGGCGGGATGGAAGCAGCGCGCAGGGCAGGGCCGATGACGGCGGCCTGGCCCAACAAGCACAGCAGTACGGCACCCAGCGGCAGGTAGTACAGCGGCAGCCGGGGAATCTCGAAGTAATGCATCAACAACTGGTTGCCGGTGTAGGCCAGCAGCATGCCGAGCACGATGCCGGCGCTGGTCAGCAACAGGTTCTCGGTCTGGAAGTAGCTGATGATCTGGCGCCGGGTCGCACCCAGGGCACGGCGCACGCCGATCTGTTTGGTACGTTGCTGTACCCAGAAGCTGGCCAGGCCGATGATGCCGAGCGCGGTGACCAGCAGCATCACCAGGCAGATGCCCAGCAGCAGGCGCGTCATGCTGCGGTCCTGCTGGAAGTAGACCTCGCGCAGTTGCTGCAGCGTCTTGCTGTAGTCGGCGGAGATGATTGCCTCCGGCGTGACTTTCGGGGCGGCGGCGACGGCGTCGCTGACGATACGTTGCAGGTCACGCGGGTTGGCGCGGATTACATAGGTGCCGGCCTGCGCATCGGTGGTTACCGGTACGATCACCGACCACTCCATGCCGGCGAGGCCGTTCTCGCTGCGGCCCGGGTCCGGGCGCGAGAAATGCGCCAGTACGCCGGCCACGGTGAGCTGGTAGTCGCCCATCCACAGCTGCTTGCCCAGCGGATCCTGGCCGGGCCACAGATGCCTGGCAAAGGCCTGGGTGATCCATACCTGGGCGTGCGCGGGCAGGAAATTCTCCACCGGCTGGTAGTCGGCGTCGCTGAACATGCGGCCCTGCACCGGCTTCAACTGCAAGGCATCGATGGCGCCCGCGTCCATCGTGTAGAAATGCGGCACGCCGCCATGGTGCTTGCCTTCCTGATCCAGCGAGACACCGGCAGTGCCGGCGCGCTGGCCGAACGGCACGGCGTTGAGCACGCCCACCGCCTGCACGCCGGCCTGGCCGCGCAGCTGTTGCAGCCAACGGCTGTTGATGTCCACCTCGCTGCAGGATTCACAGTCGAGCAAGCTCAGCGTTGCGATGGATGCTTCGTCGACGCCGCTGTTCATGCCGATCAGCTCCATCCGCGAGGCGGCCAGGAACAAGGCATTGCACAGCACCGCGCAGGCCAGTGCGATTTCCAGCACGATCAGGCTGGCGGCGATGCGATGCCGCGACAGTGTGCTGATGATGGGTTTGATGTCCAGGGTCATCGCTTACAGCGCCTTGATCTGCAGGGCCGGATCGATGCGGGCGGCGCGCAGCGCCGGCAGCAGTCCAGCAAGAACGGTGGTCGTTACCGCGGTGGCGAAGGTGAGGCCAAGCATGCTCATGTCCAGCTGCACCATGTCGGCATAGGCCAATGGCTGCTGGCGGATGCTCCACAAACCGACCAGGGTGAACAGCAGTCCCAGCACGGCGCCGCCAACACCAATCAGGGCTGCTTCGATCAGGCACTGCTGGAACACCATTGTGCGGGTAGCACCGAGTGCACGCAGCACGCCGATTTCGCCGGTGCGACGCAGGAATTTGGCCAGCAGCAGGCCGATGGTGTTGAACAGGCAGATAACCAGGAAGGCAATGGCCATCCATGCCTGCAGCTTCACATCGCGTGGCACCACGCCGTTGTAGTCCATCCACTCCATCAGGCTGCGCAGGCGCACCAGCTCTGGCTGGCTGATGCGGCCCAGCTGCTGTTGCTGCTGCACATAGGCCTGCAGGTGCTGCTGGTAGGCGGCAACTTTTGCGGCGTTGTCCAGCTGCACCCACAACTGCAGCCAGACGCAATCGGTGTTTTCCAGGTGGCCCGGCTTCTCCGGCAGCGTGTTGCAGGTGAACTGCTGGAAGTTGCCGGCGTTGATCTGCAGGCCGGTGAAGAACGGCACCATCACGTCTTCGACCGGCCGGTAATAGTCGGCCGTATCGCCCTGCGCAAAGCGGCCGCCGGCCACGGTGTAGAACAGCGGCGACGGACGCCACGGCTTGAGCACGCCGATGATGCGTACTTCGCTGTCGCGGATGCGCAGCATCTTGCCGGTGCTGTCCTTGCCGTCGAACAGACGCTGGTTCAGTTCCGAAGAGATCACCGCCACGCGGGCGCGGCGCTGATCATCCTCGGCCGACCAGCCGGCACCATAGGCCATTGGTGCCTGGAACATCGGGAAGAAATCGGAGGTGGTGGACAGCAACGTCGTCATCATCGCCGGCACTTGGCTACCGGGAGCGGATAACTTGACGGGGCTGTCCACCACCAAAACCTTGCGGTCGGCCGGACCATCACGCCACAGGTCCGTTGCCGAGGTGTAGTCGAGCATGTCCAACGGTTCGCTGCGGGCCCGCTCTCCACGCGGCGATGCGTCCAGCTGCGGGTAATAGACCTGCGCACTGCGCCCGGGCAGGGGATCGCCCGAGAGCAGATGCTTTACCGTCAGCGTGGTCATCGACGCGCCAATGCCCATCGCAATCGACAGCACCATCAGTGCGGTCAGCACGGGGGTGCGGCGCAGGCTGCGCAGGCCTTGGCGGAGGTGGTAGGCGAACAGCGACATGATCGTTGGCTCAGCCCTGGTTGTCGGCGACAGCGGCGATGCGTGCGGCGTGTGCCAGCACCGGCTCGCGGATCAGGTCGGTGGCCTGGCCGTCGACGATGTGCACGTTGCGCTGGGCGCGTGCAGCCAGTTCCGGATCATGGGTCACCATGACGATGGTGGTGCCCTGGCTGTTGATCTCTTCCAGCAGCTCCATCACGCCACGTGCCATCTGCGTATCGAGGTTACCGGTCGGTTCGTCGGCCAGCAGCAGACGCGGGCTACCCGCGAGGGCGCGGGCGATAGCAGCGCGCTGCTGCTGACCGCCGGACAGCTCGGCCGGGTAGTGCTTCATGCGCGAACCCAGACCGACATCGCTCAAGGCCTTTTCGATGCGCTGCTTGCGCTCAGCCGAGGGCATGCCGCGGTAGCGCAGCGGTACATCGACGTTGTCGAACAGGTTGAGGTCGGGGATCAGGTTGAAGCCCTGGAAGATGAAGCCGATCTTCTGGTTGCGCAGGCGCGAGCGGGCGTCATCGCCGAGGTGGCTGACGTCCTGGCCATCGAGCAGGTACTGGCCGCTGGTGAAGGTTTCCAGCAGGCCGGCAATGTTGAGGAAGGTGGTCTTGCCCGAACCCGACGGGCCGGTGACCGCGACAAACTCGCCTTCGCGCACATGCAGGTCCAGCGAACGCAGCGCATGGGTTTCGACCTGCTCGGTACGGAAGACCTTGGAGACGGATTGCATATGAAGCATGGGTATTCCTTTCAGCGACGGGGAATGTGGAAGGTGGAGCGGGAGCGGAGTGCCGGGACTGCGTTTGAATGGGTGTAGCCAGGTCCGGTGATGGGGGCGGGAATTCGAGGGTGGCAGCGTGGGCGGCAGGGTTCACGACAACCCGGACGCCTGCAGCTGTTTCCCGTCACGATTCCCGGATCCCCATTCCCGGCCCCTATCAATTGATCGATACGCGCTCGATATCACCGAACAGGTCGGCACCGGAGACAACGATCTTTTCGCCAGGCTGCAGGCCGGAGACGATCTCGACTTCGCCAAGGCTGCTGACGCCGGTCTGGATCGGACGACGCACCGCGGTACCGCCGCTGACGACATAGGCATAGCGACCACCGGACTGCTCGACGAACGGGCCACGCTCAACCTTGAGCACGTTGTTGCGGGTGTCCAGCAGGATGCGTGCGCTCATGCGCTGGCTCTGGCGCAGGCCCGGCGGCTGCTTGTCGGAGAAGCGCAGGCGGGCGACGACTTCGCCGTTGACCACTTCCGGCGACACCGCGGCGATTTCGCCCGGGAACGGCTGGCCGGAACCGCTGGTCAGCTGTGCAGGCATGCCGATGGCCAGGTCACGGGCGAAGCTTTCCGGCACCTTGATCTCGATCTCGAAGCGCGACAGATCGACCACGCCGAGGATCGGTGCGTTGGTGGCGACCTGGGTGTGTTGGGTGGCCTGTACCTGGCCGACCTGGCCATCGAACGGTGCGCGCAGGGTCAGTGCATCGACCTGACGCTTCACTTCAGCCACCACGGCTTCCTGACGATCCGCCATCAAGCGCTTGTTGCGCGCGTCCAGGCTCGCCCCCTGGCTCTGCAGGCTGGCGTCCTGCTGGGCGTGCTGCAGTTCGATCTGGGCCTTCTTCAGTTCGTCCTGGGCCTTGGCCAGGTCGACCTGCGGCACCGCACCACCATCAAAGCCGCGCTGATAGCGTTGCAGGTCGCGCTCGGCAGCGGTGCGTACCAGTCCAGCCTGGTCGGACAGTTTCGCCCCGGTGGCGCGGGCCAAGGTGGCATCCAGTGCGGCGCGGCTGGCTTCGGCCTCCAGGCCGGCCAGCGTCGCCTGTTCCTGTGCCAGCTTGCTGCGCAGTTCCGGGCTGTCGATCACCGCCAGCTCCTGGCCCTGTTTGACCACGTCACCGGCGACCACCTTCAGGGTCACGGTGCCGGCGGAGATGGCGTACAGCACGGGGCTGTTGGCGGCGATGACGCGGCCGTCGGCAGCGATGTCGCGGACCAGGTCGCCGCGCTTGACCTCGGCAATGCGCAGGCGGTCACCGTCGAAGGAGCGGCTGGCGCCCAGCCAGTTGCTGACGACGTAACCGATGCCTGCCACCACCACCGCGGTGATCACTGCAGGCCACATGTAACGCCGCCACACGGGTTGCGGGCGCTGGGTACTTACCTGGTCCTGGGCGGAGGTGTCGCGGATCATCGTCGGCTTCGCTGCTGGGTTTGTTATCCATTAAGCAGGTCGCGTGCCAACTCCAAGTGATTGAATTTGTTTGAAAAACATTCATCGTTGTGAGTGTCCGGGTGTCCGCGGACGCTCGTGCGGACAGTGTCCGCCGGTCGATGTCCCGGCATGTCCGCTGGTTGTCTGATCCAGCTGGCTTAGAATGTCCGTTCGTAATCACCAATGGATAGGCTATGTGCGGCATTGTGGGAGCGATCGCGGATCGCGATGTGGTTCCGGTACTGATTGAAGGACTCAAGCGGCTGGAATACCGCGGCTACGATTCTTCTGGAATAGCTGTGCTCGATGCCGAGCACATCCGCCGCGTGCGTCGCACCGGTCGTGTTGCCGAAATGGAAGGCGCAGCCATTGCCGAGCAGTTCCATTCGGCCATGGGCATCGGCCATACCCGCTGGGCTACCCATGGTGGCGTCACCGAGTCCAATGCCCATCCGCATATCAGCCAGGGTGTGGCGCTGGTGCATAACGGCATCATCGAGAATCACGAGGAGCAGCGTGAGAAGCTGCTGGCGCTGGGTTACGTGTTCGAGTCACAGACCGATACCGAAGTCATCGCCCACCTGATCCACCATCACCTCAAGGCCGATCAACACGACCTTCTCAGCGCCCTGCAGCGCACGGTCAAGGAATTGACCGGTGCCTACGCGCTGGCGGTGATCAGTGAGAACGAGCCCGAGCGCATGGTGGTGGCACGCATGGGCTGCCCGCTGCTGATCGGCCTTGGCGATGGCGAGAATTTCGTTGCCTCCGACGTATCGGCCATCCTGCAGGCCACCCGTCGGGTGATGTTCCTGGAAGAGGGCGATACCGCTGAGCTGACCCGCCAGGGCGTGCGTGTATTCGATGCCAACAATGCACCGGCGCAGCGCGAACAGCGTATGTCGGATGTATCGCTGGCCTCGTTGGAGCTGGGCCCGTACCGCCACTTCATGCAGAAGGAAATCCACGAGCAGCCGCGCGCGCTGGCGGACACCGTCGAGGCAGCGATTGATGCCGGTGGTTTCCCGGCAAGCCTGTTCGGGCAGAATGCCGAAGCGGTGTTCAAGGACATCGAAGGCGTGCAGATCCTGGCCTGCGGCACCAGCTACTACGCTGGCCTGACCGCGCGCTACTGGATCGAAGCCATCTCCGGCCTGCCGTGCAGCGTGGAAATCGCCAGCGAATACCGCTACCGCGCCGCCTACGCCAATCCCAAGCACCTGATCGTCACCATCTCCCAGTCCGGCGAAACCCTGGACACGATGGAAGCGCTCAAGTACGCCAAGTCGCTGGGCCACACGCACACGCTGTCGATCTGCAACGTGCCGGAAAGCGCCATCCCGCGTGCCAGCGAGCTGGTCTGCTACACCCGTGCCGGTGCCGAAATCGGCGTGGCCTCGACCAAGGCCTTCACCACTCAGCTGGCCGCGCTGTTCCAGCTGACCGTGGTGCTGGGCAAGCTGCACGGCAAGGTCGATGCCGCGCAGGAAGCGGACTACCTGGAGCAGCTGCGCCATCTGCCGGGTAGCGTGCAGCACGCCTTGAACCTGGAGCCGCAGATTGCGACCTGGGCTGAGCGTTTTGCCGGCAAGTCGAACGCGCTGTTCCTCGGCCGTGGCCTGCATTACCCGATCGCGCTGGAAGGCGCGCTCAAGCTCAAGGAAATCTCCTATATCCACGCCGAGGCCTACCCGGCCGGCGAGCTCAAGCACGGCCCGCTGGCGCTGGTGGATGCGGAAATGCCGGTAGTGGTGATCGCCCCCAATGACAGCCTGTTGGAGAAGGTGAAGTCCAACATGCAGGAAGTGCGTGCGCGCGGCGGTGAGCTGTTCGTGTTCACCGACCAGGACAGCAACTTCAATGCCTCCGAGGGCGTGCATGTGATCCGCACCCCGCGCCATGCCGGCGTGCTCAGTGCCATCGTCCACACCATCCCGGTGCAGATGCTGGCCTACCACACCGCCCTGGCACGCGGCACCGACGTGGACAAGCCGCGCAACCTGGCCAAGAGCGTTACCGTGGAGTAACCCAGGTGTCACAGGAGCGTAACCGGGCCTACGGATAATCATCCCCAGCAGCCCGGTCCTCTCTCCCCCGACGTTGCTCGAAGCCCGGCCCAGCGCCGGGCTTTTGCTTTGTGGGATGTCCGGGAGGCCCTTACAGACGGTGCCGGGGTTTTGCTTCACAGTGCCAACCGCGATGGTTCGCGGGATTGGTAGTTGCAAAGTGTGATCAACATCATAAAAGCAATGATGATCGCGCGCTGCTTTTGCCGGTTTACCCAATAGAACCAGCAGAAAAGCCGGCGCCGCCGGTGGGGATGTCATGACAGGGGGCTGTATGTGTGTTGCGAAAGGCGTGCCGCCAGGTTGGGTGGTGCGCGTTCAGTGCTGGACGAAGGCTGCTGCTCACGCGGCGGCGGCTGGGCTGCGCGCATGAGCCGGCGTTACCACTTCATTGCCGGCCTGCCACGCTCCGGCTCGACCCTGCTGGCCGGCATCCTGCGTCAGAACCCACGCTTCCACGCGGCCATGAGCAGCCCGGTCGCAGGCCTGATCAATGGCGCGCTGGAGCAGATGGGCGCGGGCGGCGAATCGGCGGGGTTCTTCGATGAGGCCAAGCGCAAGGCCATCTGCAACGCCATCCTTGACGCTTATTACGCCGATACCCCAGCGCAGCTGGTGTTCGACACCAACCGCCAGTGGACCGCACGCATGCACCAGCTGGCGGGTCTGGTGCCGGACTTCAAGCTCATCTGCTGCGTTCGCAACCCGGCCTGGGTGATGGACAGCTTCGAGGCCATCCACCGGCGCAATCCGTTCGACTACAGCCGCATGTACAACCCGGCCACGCGGCAAACGGTGTACAGCCGCTGCGAACAGTTGATCAGTACCGGTGGCGTGGTCGGTGGTGCCTGGACCGCGCTGAAGGAAGCCTATTACAGCGAGTTCTCCGAGCGCCTGCTGGTGGTGGACTACGAACTGCTGACCCGCCACCCGGCACGCACCATGCAACTGGTCTACCAGTTCCTGGGTGAAGCGGAATTCGCGCACGACTTCGACAACGTCGATTACGCCGAAGAAAGCTTCGACCAGCAGCTGGGTGTGAAAGGGCTGCACGACGTGCGCCGCAAAGTCGAGTTCAAGGCCCGGCGCAGCATCCTGCCGCCGGATCTTTTCAACAAATACCAGGACATGGATTTCTGGCAGGACCAGACGGGTACATCGGCCGGCATCATCGCCGCCCGTCGTTCCGAAACCCAGGCTCCGCTCATTACCAAGGCCACCCCATGAAGCACGCACTGCTCGGCGCACTGTCCACGCTGTTGCTCCCGTTCTCGGCGCACGCTGCCGCATCATCTGCTGGGGGCTATCTGATGCGCGGTGGCTATCAGCCACGCAGCTACATGCGGATGGGGCAGGGGGATGCTGTCGCAAGCCTGCCGCTTGGCAAGGCCAGCAGCCACAAGCAGCGGCCCGCTGTCGAGCAGTCCAGCGATACGCTGGACATCCAGCAGCATGCAGGCATCACCGAGCTGGTGGTGATCGACAGCTCGGTGCAGGACCGGGCCACCCTTTATGCGGGACTCAATCCCGGTGTCGGTGTGCTTGAGATCGATGCGGGTCGTCCGGGGCTGCCGCAACTGGTGCAGGCGCTGCGGGGATACCGGGACCTTGCCGCGATCCATGTGGTGTCGCATGCCAGCCCGGGTGCGTTGCAGCTGGGCAGCAGCCGCATCACTGCCGAATCCCTGCACGCAGAGTTGGGTACGATGCAGGCGTTGCGTGCTTCGGTGCGCGAAGGCGCGGACCTGCTGTTCTACGGCTGTGATCTGGCTGCCAATGCCGATGGCGGCGCACTGCTGGATATCGTGCGCAGTGGAACCGGGATGGATGTGGCTGCGTCCAGCAACCTCACTGGTGCCGTGGCGCTTGGAGGGGACTGGGAGCTGGAGGAACGCCGGGGCGGCATCGAGAGCGGATTGGCGTTCTCAGAAAAAGCCCTCAAAGATTTCTCGGGAGTGCTTGTGGCATCTTCCGGGACAAAGACCTTCCAGACAGGCTGGGTCGACAACAATGCAAACCTCACTTCGGCCGATTTCATCCTGACGGCAAAAGATGCCGGGGGGAGCCCGATCACCAATGTGAGTATCTACGCGTCCTCTCCTTTCGCTGCCTATCTGCAGACGGGCTACAACACCAGCACGACGGGGACCTATTTTCAGGTCGCAGCAGATGGCACCAATACTGGTTCGTTCGAGCTTACCGGGCTTGTGGCCGGTGAATATGGATCGGGGCAATTTACCAACCTGCATATCGTCGGCATAAAGCCGGATAACAGCACGGTTATATCTGGAACGATCAACGGGACCGGATCTGCGAACGAGACGTTTACATTCGGTGCGGGTCAGCTGGCGAACTTCTCGGGCGTCAAACTGAAAGCCTTCAAGCTTGTATTCGACACCAGCTCCAGTTCTGGGACCAAGCCATTCTTCGAGTTCCGGAACTTCACGGTTACCGGTGCGCTGGCGCCGTTACCGGCTGTTTCGGACTCGCGCATAAGCATCTCCGGTGCCAGCGGCAATGGCGGCGCTTACAAGATCGGTGACACCGTTACTGCGACTTGGAACAACACCGCAGGCGGTGACAACAACGCGGGAATCACCGGCGTCACCATGGACTTCAGCCAGTTCGGCGGTGGCTCGGCCGTGTCTGCGTCGAACAGTAGTGGCACCTGGACGGCCAGCTACACCATCTCCTCCGGGAGCATCGATACAACCAACCGCAACATCAGCGTCAGTGCGACCAGCGCAAACGGCACAACCGCCACCACCGCAGATACCACCAATGCAACCGTGGACAACATCGCGCCAACGGTGACCGACACGCGGATCAGCATCAGCGGCGCTACTGGAACCAGTGGAGCCTACAAGATCGGCGATACGGTGACCGCTACCTGGAACAATACCGCCGCCGGTGACAACAATACCGACCCCCTTTCCGGCGTCACCGTGAACTTCTCCCAGTTCGGCGGTGGTGCGGCAGTCGCAGCCACCAACAGCTCGGGCACCTGGACGGCAACCTATACGATCGTTTCTGGCAGCATCGATGCCACCAATCGCAATGTCAGTGTCACTGCCACCGACAATGCGGGCAATGCAACGGCAACGTCTGACACCACCAATGCCAGGGTGGACAACAACCCGCCGGCTGTCAGCAGCATCGCCGTTTCCGGCTCACCAGCGTCGACGGATACGTCGATGGCCTTCACCGTCAGCTTCGATGAGGCGGTGGTGAATGTCTCTACCGACGATTTCACCCTGGTGGGAGCGGGAGCCACTGGCACTATTGCCAGCGTCTCCGCATCCAGCGGCTCATCGGTCAACGTGAACATCGCCAGCATCTCTGGCAATGGAACCATCAAGTTGAATCTCAACGGTTCCACCAACATCGCCGATGATGCGGGCAACGCGATTCCGTCCTACAGCAGTGGCAGTACCCATACCGTTGCCATACCAACCGCGCCGGATGCACCTACCATCGGGACGGCGACGGCTGGTGAAGCGCAAGCCACGGTGACTTTCACCGCACCGGGCAATGGCGGTTCGGCAATCACGACCTATACCGCAACCGCCAGCCCAGGCGGCGCAACCGGTAGCTGTGCCGGTCCGACAGCCTGTGTCATCACCGTCGGCAGCCTGACCAACGGCACGGCCTATACCTTCAGCGTGACTGCAACGAACGCTGCTGGCACGGGCAGCGCCTCCGGCGCATCAAACAGCGTCACACCGAAGGCCAACCAGATCATCACCTTCGCCCAGCCGACCAACTACAACTTTGGTGCTACGCCTACGCTGACTGCCAGTTCTGCCTATGCACTGGGCGGGGCAACCAACTTCGCGATTGAGTTCACTTCGTCTACGACAGGCGTTTGCACCATCACCAGTGGCGGTGCGTTGACCTTCGCCTCCGCGGGCACCTGCACCATCGATGCAGACCAAGCAGGTAACTCGTCGACGAATGCTGCTTCTACCGTTACCCGTAGTTTCACGGTCAATGCGATCGTACCCGCTGCGCCGACCATCGGCACGGCAACTGCGGGCGACCAGCAGGCTACGGTGACCTTCACTGCACCGGCAAGCACCGGTGGCGCGGCCATCTCGCCCAATGGCTATACCGTCACCGCAAACCCCGGTGGGATTACCGAAGTTGGTTCATCCTCGCCGATCACCGTGACCGGGCTGACCAACGGTGTCTCCTATACTTTCACGGTGACCGCGACCAACTCGGCAGGTACCGGCAGCGCATCCGGGAGCAGCAACTTCGTCGTCCCAGCTTCGCCGCAGACCATCACCTTCGCCAACCCGGGCTCACAGAGCTTCGGCACGACGCCGGATCTGCGCGTCGTCAATGGCGGTGCCTCGGCGACGTCCGGTCTGGGGGTGACCTTCACCTCTTCCACGACAGGTGTATGCACCGTCACCACCGATGGTGTGCTGGCATTCCTCACCGCAGGCAGCTGCACCATCATGGCGGATCAGGCGGGCGACAGCGCGTTCCTGGCGGCGACGCAGATCAGCCATACCTTCACCGTCAACGCGATCGTGGCAGGTGCACCTACTTCGTCGGTGGCTACTGCTGGCGACACCCAGGTCAGCGTCAGTTTTGTCGCGCCCAGCAACACCGGTGGCACAAGCATTACCGGCTATACGGTCACGGTCAGCCCGGCCGATGTTGCCCCGGTAAATGGCGCGGCCTCACCGATCGTTGTGACTGGTTTGACCAATGGCCAGTCCTATACGTTTACCGTCACCGCCGACAACGTTGCGGGCACCGGCCCAGCGTCGAGTGCCTCCAATTCGGCCACGCCCAAGGCAGTCCAGACCATCACTTTCAACAGCCCGGGGGCACAGAACTTCGGCACTACGCCAACCTTGACGGCTACTTCGGACTCCGGCCTGTCGCCGACGTTCTCTTCCGGCACGCCCGGGGTATGCACCATCTCCTCTGGTGGCGCGCTGATCTTTGTGACTGCGGGTACCTGCACCATCAACGCGGATGAGCCTGGCAATGGCTCCTACCTGGCCGCAACCCAGATCATCCGGAACTTTGCCGTCAACGCTGTACTGGCAGGAGCACCGCAGAATGCGGTGGCCACTGCAGGTGATGGTGTGGCCAGTGTGGCCTTTGACGCCCCGGGCTTCACCGGTGGCGTGGACATCATCGACTTTACCGTTGCTGTCATTCCGGCAGATGTTGCACCTGTCAGTGCTACCAGCTCGCCGATTGCAGTGACCGGGCTGACCAACGGCCGATCCTATGAGTTCACCGTGTCGGCCAGTAACAGCGTTGGCATGGGTCTGGCGTCCACCCCATCCAACGCTGTGACACCTACCGCAGCCCAGACCATCACATTTGCCAACCCTGGGACGCAGAATTTCGGTACGACACCGACCTTGACCGCGACGGTGGATTCCGGTCTTGCGGCAACCTTCAGCACGGGCACCGCAAGTGTCTGCACCATCAGCAGCGGCGGCGCGCTGAACTTTGTGGCGGTGGGTACCTGCACCATCCACGCCGACCAGAACGGTGATGCCAGCCATGCTGCGGCCACGCGGGTGAGTCAGAGCTTCACTGTGCAGGCTGTCGTATCAGCGGCACCGGTTATCGGTGCCGCCACGCTCAGTGCACCGACTGTGGCCGACGTTGGCTTTACCGCTCCGGCGTTTGATGGTGGTGCAGCGATCACCCAGTACGAGGTGATGCCGTCGCCGAGCGTAGCCGGTGGTCCGTTTGTTGGTGCCGGCTCGCCGGTGACGGTCAGTGGTTTGGTTGCTGGCCAGCGCTATACGTTCACTGTGCTGGCACGGAACAGTGAAGGTGACAGCCAGGCATCGGCTGCCTCCAATGCGGTGCAGCCGATGACGGCGCAGAGCATCACGTTCAACAACCCGGGCATGCAGAACTTCGGTACGACGCCGACCCTGAGTGCCAGCGCCAGCTCTGGTTTGACGGTGAGCCTGTCGGTGGCCGGCACTGCTGCTTCCGTGTGCGACATCAACAACGGTGTGCTGAGCTTCGCAGCCGTTGGCACCTGTACGGTGCTTGCCGATCAGTCCGGTGATGCCAGCCACGATCCGGCTGCCCAGGTAAGCCAGAGCTTCGCGGTGCAGGCGGTAGCACCGGCAGCGCCGGTGATCGGCGCGGCGACGCTGAGCGGACCAACGGCGGCTGAAGTGAGCTTTACTGCTCCGGTGTTCGATGGCGGTGCGGCGATCACCCAGTACGAGGTGGTGCCTTCGCCGGCGGTGGCCGGTGGCCCGTTTATCGGCAGCGGTTCACCGCTGACCGTCAATGGCTTGGTTGCAGGCCAGAGTTACAGCTTTACCGTGCTGGCTCGCAACAGTGCCGGCACAAGCCAGGCATCAACCGCCTCTGGTGTGCTGCAGCCGATGACGGGACAGATCATCAGTTTCAACACGGCGGGCAGCTACGACTTCGGAACCACGCCAACGCTGAATGCCACTTCCAGCTCGGGTCTGCCGGTGAGTTTGACGGTGGATGCTGGCAGCATGGCCGTGTGTGCGATCAACAACGGTGCGCTGGGCTTTGCCTCTGCTGGTAGCTGCACCATCCACGCGGACCAGCCCGGTGATGCCAGTCATGATCCGGCTGCGCGCGTCAGCCAGAGCTTCACGGTACAGGCGGTGGTGCCGGCAGCGCCGGTAATCGGCGCCGCCACGTTGCGTTCGGCAACGGTAGCTGAAGTGGCCTTCGTTGCCCCGGCATTCACTGGCGGAGCGGTGATCAACCAGTACGAAGTGATCCCGACACCGGCGGTCGCTGGCGGCCCGTTCGTTGGCACTGGCTCGCCGATGACGGTCACTGGTCTGGTTGCAGGCCAGAGCTACAGTTTCACCGTGCTGGCGCGCAACAGTGTGGGTGACAGCATGGCGTCTGCTGCTTCCAATGCCGTGCAGCCGATGACGGCTCAGACCATCACCTTCAACAACCCTGGCATGCAAAGCTTCGGCACGACGCCGACCTTGAGTGCAAGTGCCAGCTCAGGTCTGGCGGTGAGTCTGTCGGTGGATGGCGCAACTGCGGCCGTGTGCGCCATCAACAACGGTGTGCTGAGCTTTGCGACCGTTGGCATCTGCACGGTGCTTGCCGATCAGGCCGGTGATGCCAGTCACGATCCGGCTGCCCAAGTCAGTCAAAGCTTCACGGTGCAGGCGGTAGTGCCGGCAGCGCCGGTGATCGGTACGGCTACGCTGAGTTCGGCAACAGAGGCCGAGGTGAGCTTTGTTGCCCCGGCGTTTGCTGGTGGTGCGGTGATCACCCAGTACGAAGTGATTCCGTCGCCAAGCGTGGCCGGTGGTCCGTTCGTTGGCACTGGCTCACCGTTGACGGTCAGTGGTTTGGTTGCAGGCCAGAGCTACAGCTTCAGCGTGCTGGCGCGCAACAGCGCGGGTAACGGTATTGCGTCTGCTGCTTCCAATACCGTGCAGCCGATGACCGTACAGACAATCACCTTCAACAACCCGGGTCAGCAGAATTTCGGAACGATGCCGACCTTGAGTGCCAGTGCCAGTTCGGGTCTGGCGGTGAGTCTGTCGGTGGATGGGGCGGCCGCTGCCGTATGCAGCATCCGAAATGGCGTGCTGAGCTTCGCGTCGGTGGGGACCTGTACGGTACTTGCCGACCAGGCCGGCGATGCCAGCCACGATCCGGCGGTACAGGTCAGCCAGAGCTTCAACGTGCTGGCGGTGGCGCCGGCAGCGCCGGTGATGGGTACCGCGACGATGACATCGGCAACCGCTGCCGGGATCAGTTTCACCGCACCTGGCTTCGACGGCGGTGCTGCAATCACGCACTATGAGGTGGTGCCCTCACCGGCGGTAGCGGGTGGTCCGTTCCTGGGCAGCAGTTCGCCCGTTGCGGTGGATGGTTTGACCGCAGGGCAGAGTTACAGCTTCATCGTGCTGGCACGTAACAGCGCCGGTGACAGCCCAGCTTCTGCCGCATCCAACGCACTGCAGCCGATGGTGGCGCAGACCATTTCCTTCAGTGTGGCGGGCAGCTACGACTTCGGCACGACGCCGACGCTCAGTGCCGCGTCCAGTTCGGGCCTGCCGGTGAGCCTGACGGTGGATGCTGGCAGCGCATCGGTGTGTGCCATCAACAATGATGTGCTCAGCTTTGCTTCGGTAGGTAGCTGCACCGTGCATGCCGACCAGGCGGGCGATGCCAGCCATGATCCGGCAGCACGGGTCAGCCAGGGCTTCGTGGTGCAGGCCGTAGTGCCCGCAGCACCGGTGATTGGCACTGCGACCATGCTGTCCGAAACCAGTGCCGAGATCAGCTTCACCGTACCGGCCTTCGACGGCGGCGCGGCGATCAGCGGCTATCAGGTGCAGCCACACCCGGCTACGGTAGGAGGGGCCACCTATGCGGGGACCGGTTCACCAATAAGCGTGACCGGGCTGACCAAGGGCGTGCACTATTCGTTCTCCGTGGTAGCCATCAACAGCGTCGGCATGGGCGCGCCTTCGGCCTTCTCGAACACCTTGTTCATGGTGCCGCTGCTTGAAGCCCATCCGGTCACGCAGAACGTTGCCTATGGCACCGCGGCGGAAATCACCCTTTCTGTCACCGGCACCTACCAGGCAGTGAGCGTCTTTGTTAACCCAGGCAATGGTTCGGTCAGCGTACGGGGTACCAGGCTGACCTATACGCCGACCCTGGGCTACGTCGGCCCGGACAGCTTCACCTACGAGGTGATGGACGGCTATTCGAGCGCAACGGCGACGGTCAATGTGATGGTTGGCCCGCCCAGCTTGTCGATGGACAGCGGTTTGGCGGACGCAGTCGCCAGCTCCGTTTACCAGCATCAGCTGGTCACCCGTGGTGGCATTGAGGGCTACAGCTATGTGGTGACCTCGGGCAGCCTGCCGGCTGGCGTGAAACTGTCCAATGAGGGGCTGCTCAGTGGCACGCCCACCCAGACCGGCAGCTTCACGTTCACTGTCAGCAGTACCGACAGCAGCTACGGTGCCGGGCCGTTCACGGTGGCACAGAGCTATACCTTGGTGGTCACCAATCCGGACCTGGAACTGGCTACTTCGGCGCTGATGGTTGCGTTTGGCGGGCAGCAGTATCGGACCCAGCTGCGCAGCCAGGGCGGTACCGTGCCCTACAGCTACAGCGTTGCTGGCGGTCAGCTGCCGGCAGGGCTGTCGTTGAGCGCGGACGGTGAAATCAGTGGCGTGCCGGAGGTGGCCGGAACATTCGCATTCACCGCGCAGGTGACCGACGCGAATGGCTTTGCCGACACAGCCAGCCTCAGCCTGAAGGTGGAAGCGGGGCTGCAGGTCATCCATGACATGGCAACCGATCCGGCCGAGCCGGTGTTCGCCGCCGGTGGAAGCTTCATCGTATCGGCACAGGGTGGGCAGTCTGGCAACCCGCTGGTATACGGCAGTGGTTCGCCGGCGATCTGCAGCGTGGCGGGCAATGTGGTGACCATGCTGGATGCAGGCACCTGCGTGCTGACGATCGATCAGGCCGGCAACGCGCAGTACCTGGCGGCACAGCAGGGCGTGCTGCACGTGAGCATCGCCGCTGCGGCTCCGTCGCTGACGTGGTTGGACGGTATCAACAAGGCTTATGGCGAGGCTGCCTTCGACCTGCCTGATCCCAGCAGCAACAGTGCCGGTGCCTTCAGCTTCAGCAGCAGTGATACCAGTGTGGCGACGATCTCTGGTCGTAGCGTGACGCTGGTGGGTGAGGGCAGTACTACCCTCACCGCCCACCAGGCAGCGCAGGGGGGCTACACCGCGGCCAGCGTGGAGCTGACCCTGACTGTCAATGCACGGCCAGACCCGACCGCTGACGCCAGCGTGCGCGGCAGCCTGCAGGCGCAGGTGGATGCCAGCGTGCGCTTCAGTCGCGTGCAGCTTGGCAACATCCAGTCGCGTCTGCAGCAGGTGCGTTCGGGCAGCAATCCGTCATCGGCAACGTTGACGCTGGCTTACGCTGGCGACCTGCTCGGGCAGGCCTTGTCGGTTCCGGTGCAGCTGCCGGTCAACCAGTTCACCGGCATGCCCAGTGGTTGGGGCGGCTGGATGTCGGGCACGGCCACGTTTGGCAACAGCGGCCAGCAACAGGGCGGTGGTTTCGATTTCAACACCGACGGGATCAGCCTGGGCGTGGACCGTAGTTACGGCGACAACGGTCTGCTGGGCATGGCCGCCAGCCTGGGCCGCAACCGCAGCCGCTTGGACAACTCACCCTCGCGGACGGACGCCGACCAGTACTCGCTGGCGATGTATGGCCTATGGCGTGCCGGTGAACACCTGTTTGTTGATGGTGTGCTGGCGCAGGGCCGCCTGGATTTCGACATCTCGCGCTGGAGCAGCGATGCCAACGCAATTGCGGTTGGTCAACGCGATGGCAGCCAGACTTTCGGGGCATTGACCTTCGGCTACCAGCAGCAGCACGGTGCCACCACGCTGTCCGGCTATGGCCGCTTCGATGGCAGTCACACCCGCCTGGACGCTTACCGCGAGCACGGCTTGCAAGCGTACGACCTGGCTTATGCGCGGCAGACCGTGCGCAACAGCGGGCTGGCGCTGGGCTTTGATGGCAGCTACAGCTGGCAGGGTGAACGTTTGCAGCTGCGGCCGTTCTGGAAGCTGGAGTACCGCCAGTCCCTGTCCAACAGCGGTGACGCCTGGATGAACTACGTGCAGCAGCCCAGCGCGGCTGGCTATCTGCTGAAGATGCAGAGCTATGCCGACAACATGGTCACCGCCGGATTGGGGTTGGACATGCAGACCCGTAACGGTTGGTTGATCTCCTTGTTGTTCGGTCGTGACCAGGGCAGCAACAGCGCCTCCAGCAACAGCGTTGGCCTGCGCATCACCTACGGCAAGGGTGGTGCCGGTGTTGGCAGCGCGGGCGCGATGGGTGAGGCCGGGCTCGATGATTGCCAGGGCCGGCGTTGCCGGCGGGGCGCAGGGGCACAGCAGATGCCCGGGGTGCCGGTCCGGCCCTGATCGCGCCCTGATACGATGACGACAACGCCCGGCCCAGTGCCGGGCGTTGTCGTTCCAGCCCCGGTAAGCTGGCCATCAAGTGATTGTTGGCTGAATGAATTGAACGCCCGGAGTACCCAAATCGCCCCTTGCCACGCACTGCATGGTCAAGGGGGCATCGTTTTCGTTGCCCCAGACATTGGGAGTGGGTGATGAGGTCGCGGAAAAGCCACCGTCGGCAAGGTCGGGGCGGGAGACGATGATGGAACCGGCTGGACAGGACCAGCCCGGGCGGGATTTTGCCGCCCGCGCGGTCCATGACTACAGCGCCGAGCTGCACCGCTACCTGCGCCGGCGGGTGGCCGAGGCGCAGGACCTGGGTGACCTGGTGCAGGAGGTCTACCTGCGCCTGCTGCGCGTGCAGAGCATCGAAACCGTGCGCAATCCGCTGGCCTATATCTATGGCATCGCCGCGCACGTGGCCAGTGAGTTCAACATGCGCCAGCGCCAGGGCCGGCTGTTGTACGACTCGACGGTGGTGGACGCGGTATCCGAGAACCCTGGGCAGGCAGCTTTCAGCGAAGGTGGTGGCTTCTTCGAGCGGCAGGTAGGCGATGCGCTGGCGCAGCTGCCTGCCAACCGGCTGGCGGTGCTGTTGCTGGAGCGACGCGAAGGCCTCAGCCATGCGCAGATCGCGCAGAAGCTGGGGCTGAGCGTGCATACGGTGAAGAAATACAGTGTCGAAGCGCTGGCGCATGTACGCGCGAGCTTGGAACGATGAACAGGATGTGGACCTTGCGACGAGCAGGGCGGGTGAAGCCATGAATATCTATCGCACATCGCCGCAACAGAGCCGGGAGCGCGCCGCACGCGAGGCGGCCGAGTGGCTGCATGTCATGGGCGCTGCGCCCAGCGATGCCGACCGCGCCGGCTTTGCCGCCTGGGTGGCGCGCTCGCCGTTGCACCTTGAAGAACTGCTGATGGCGCAACTGGTGCAGCGCGAGCTGGCTTCCAGCGCCGCGCTGCAGGCCTTCGATCTGGATGCGGTGCTGGCACAGGCGCAGGCCATGGACAACGTGGTGCCGCTGCATGCTGCGCCCAGTGCTGTGCCGGCAGCGCGGCCGAGGCCGCAGGAACGCAGACCTGCCGCACGTGCACGCCGTCGCCGGCTGGGCTGGGCGCTGGTGGCGGGCGTTGCCGGTTGCGCGCTGCTGGCCGGCAGCTGGACCCTGCTGCAACCGGAGGTGCCGGTCCACCAGTACGCCAGTGCGGTCGGTGAACAACGCAGCATCGCCCTGGCCGATGGTTCGATGGTCACCCTTGCGCCGGCTTCCTATATCGCCGTGCGTTTCAGCGCGGGCGTGCGTGACATCGAGTTGCGTGATGGCGAGGCCACCTTCGAAGTGGCGCACGACACAAGCCGCCCGTTCCGTGTGCATGCCGGTGACAACACGGTGCAGGCGGTGGGCACGCGCTTCACCGTCAATCGGCTGCCTTCTGGCACGTTGGTGGCGGTCAGCGAGGGCAAGGTGAAGGTGACCGCCAACAGCAATTGGCTTGAGTCGCTTTGGCGCGATGATGCACAGGCGCTGGAAGCAGGCAAGGCCAAGGTCGAATCGCTGGGCCGTCCGGCAGCATTGTCGGCCGGTGAGCAGGCGCGCATACCGCAGGGCCAGCAGGCCATGCTGCGGATGCCGCTGGAAGCACCGAGCGCGCCGGCAGATGGCAAGCGCCGCCTGAGCTTCCGCAACGACACCCTGGCCGACATCATCAGCGAGTTCAATCGCTACAACCCCCGGCCCATCGTGGTCAACGATCCGCTGATCCGCGAACAGCGCTACAGCGGTGTGTTCTATGCCGATGATGCTGATTCTTTCCTGCAGTTCCTGGAATGCTGCTCGCAGCTGCAGGTCAGCCGCCAAGCTGATCGCAGTGTGATCGGCAACCGCGGCAGTCGTCAGTAAGCAGCAATGCAGGTTGCCAGAAAAATATTTCTGCTCATGAGTACCCTTTTCCCGCACTTGGACACACGGATGTAACAAGAGGCTGGTTCCGCGCAAGGCGGCTCCGGTTGCTCGGTAACCATTCGATGTCTTTCGGGGGCGAATTATCCATGGGGTCCAGCACTATTCTTCATAAGCACGCGTTGGTGAAGGCAGTGGCGCTAGCGCTGCTGGTCGGCACCGGCAATGTGGCGGTGGCACAGTCAGCACCGGCAGCCGACACGGTTGCCGGTGCGGCGGTGTTCCAGTTTGATATTCCTGCACAGTCATTGGCATCGGCACTTGAACTGTTTGCCGAGCAGAGCGGCTTGCAGGTGGTCTATGCCGGCGGTGCTGGCAGTGGCGTACAGAGCGGCGCG
This sequence comes from Stenotrophomonas sp. STEN083, assembly GCF_056759195.1. Lineage (NCBI taxonomy): Bacteria > Pseudomonadati > Pseudomonadota > Gammaproteobacteria > Lysobacterales > Lysobacteraceae > Stenotrophomonas > Stenotrophomonas sp. STEN083. The sequence continues at coordinate 120,248 of NZ_JBRRCU010000003.1, forward strand.
GTCAACGGCCGCCTCGGTGCGGACGCAGCCTTGCAGCAGCTGCTTGCGCCCACCGGCTATACGCCTGCCTTCATCAATGCCAAAACCGTCGCCATCCGCCTGCGCAGCGACGCCGGCGATGTGGTTGAACAGGCGGGCGGCAATGCCGAAACGCTGGAGACGATCAATGTCACCGGTACCTATCTGAAGAACATCGATCCAGCCTCGCCGCTGATCGTGATTGATTCGCAGCTGATCGAAAGCCGTGGTTATGCCTCGATTGAAGACGTTTTGCGCAACCTGCCGCAGAACTTCTCCAATCGCACCAGCGCCTCGCGCGCACTTGGCGAGAAGGAGTTTGGCAGCTCGTACGGCGATGGCGTGTCCGGACTGGGCTCGTCCGGCGCCAATCTGCGTGGCCTGGGCAGTCGCTCCACGCTGATCCTGGTTGATGGCCGTCGCCGCAGCGGCTCGGCACAGGCGCAGGGTGCCTACACCGATATTTCCTCGATCCCGGTATCGCAGATCGAGCGCATTGAAGTGCTCAGCGATGGCGCCAGCGCCATCTATGGCTCCGATGCCGTGGCCGGCGTGATCAACATCGTGCTGAAGAAGTCCTACGACGGCACCACCGCACAGTTGCGCCATGAAAACTCCAGTACGGGCGCCGATGTATCGCGGCTGGATCTGGCCCGTACCTTTGGCTATGGCAGCGGTCACGTCACCGCTGCAGTCGGGCTTGAGCGCACGCTGCCTGCCGATGTCACCAGCCTGATCCATGTCGGCCCGAACGGCCGTGGTGACTTCAGCGATCGTGGTGGCGTCAACGGCCGCACCCGCAACAAGGGCCAGCCTGGTGTGGTCTACGAGTCCTTGGATCTCGGCATCGATTACCACTTCACGGGAGAAGCGCTCGGGGTGATTCCCGGCGGCCAGGATGGCACTGCGCTGGATCCGGACAGTCTGCTCGCCTATGACCCGGCCACTGCACCGTCGACCTATGAGCGCAGCCGCATCGGCCCCAAGGTCGATAACCGTTATGTCCGCATCAGCGGCCTGCATGATCTTGGCGAAACCACCCAGCTGAACTACGGCATCAGCCATGTGCGCCAGGTCAACAAGGAGAACTGGCGGCCGACGCTGTTTGACTTCAGCATCTTCGAGGACGAATACAACACCTACATTCCCGAGAGCAACAAGTACAACAACTTCGGCAGCGACGTACTGGTGGGCTACTCCTTCGAACGTGAGTTCGAAGGCATGAACCTGAGCGAAGACCAGAAGCAGACCAACAGCGATGCGCATGTCGGCATCAACGGCAAGCTGCCGTTTGCCAAGGGCTGGGATTACGAGGCGACTTACAGCATCGGCCGCGAGAAGGGAACCACCGCGGCCTTGATGGACCTGACTGGCTCGATGGGCGCCGCCGGCTATGCGCGCACGCTTGAAGTGCTCAATGGCTTGAACGTGTTTGGCGACGGCAGCAACGACGCCATCGTCGCGCGTAACCGCGAGTTGCTGCAGAGCCTGGTCGAGCGCCATGTCTATCGCTTCCAGTCGCGCGCCAATACCGTCGACCTGCTGACCCGTGGCGAGCTGTTCCAGCTGCCCGCAGGCAAGATCGAAGCGGCATTCGGCGCACAGCACCGAGAGCAGCGCTACAACTACGAGAGCAATCTCGGTGAACAGCTGCGCTCGGAGAGCACCGGCAAATCCGAAGCACTGTTTACTGAAATCGGCATCCCACTGTTGAAGGATCAGCCGCTGGCCAAGCTGCTCAGTCTGACTGTTGCCGCCCGCTACGAGCGCTTCGACCAGCGTGGCGACAGCGCACTGCGCGATTGGTCCGCTGGCCTGGGCGAGCTGGGTGGCTTCGATGTCGGGCAGCTGACCGGCGTCAACAACGACGGCGCTAGCGGCATCACCGGCAGCGATACCGTGGTGTCGCGCAGCTTCAGTCGCACCAGTCCGTTGGCACGGCTGGCGTGGAAGCCGATCGATCAGCTGCGCCTGCGCGCCACCTGGGGCGAGTCCTTCCTGGTGCCGCAGGCCCAGCAGCAGTTTGGCCAGCTGATCATGGATGACTACACCGCGCGCGTGCTGTTCAACGGCGGTCAGTTGCCGGATGGTGTCACCCAGATCGTCGCGCTCAGCGGCCCCAACGTGAACCTGAAACCTCAGGTGGCCAGCGTGGTGACTTACGGTTTCGATTGGTCACCGAGCTTCGCTACCGGTCTGCAGTTGTCAGCCACCTATAACCGCACCACCTTCGACAATTACATCGGCGATCCGCTGTCCGGGCTGACCTATTCGGAGATCTTCAAGGACATCAGCAAGATGCCCGAAGGGACCTTCACCCTGGGCGAGAACGGGGTGATGTTGTGGGACAACCGTGCGATCAACTTCCTCGGGCGGCGCTCGCGCAGCGTCGATACCACCGCCAGCTATTACTTCGGCAATGACTGGGGCGATTGGCGCATCGAGCTCAATGCCGTGCGCACCTTGGAGCTGACCTCTCGCTCGTTGGCGTCAATGCCGACGCTGAGTTATGCGGACAGTGAATTGGGGCCGAGCAAGTGGGCGGGCGACCTGTTCGTCGGCTGGGAAGGGAGTGCGTGGTTCGCGTCGCTGGGCAGCCATTACAGCGCCGCACATCGCGTGCTGTACCCGCTGTCGGCCACGGCCACCGATTACAACGATTTCACTCCCAATGAGAATCCGCGTACGCGTTCGGCGTCCTACACCACCTTCGATGCGCAGGTCGGCTATCGCAAGCATCAGCGTGACGGCTGGTTGGGTGGGGTGACCGCGCGCATGGGCGTGCAGAACATGTTCGATCGCGACTATCCATTCGTCGACAACCTGTCCGGCTTTGTCTCCAACCGCGTGAACATCCGCGGCCGCGTGCTCTACCTGGACATCAAGAAAGAGTTCTGACGCCGCGCGTTGCTCCGTAACAACGCGGTGCGCCGATCCCTCGTCGGCGGCGTGCCGCATCTATTGCAAGGAAAACCATGAAGTCCATCGCCAATACCCTGCGCGCCTGCCTGCTGGCCTGCGCGGTCGTTACTGCACTAGGCGTCACTGCCTGCAGCCCATCGCAAACCCCACCTGCCATTCCAGGCCAGGACGTCGCCGCCACGCCGGCAAGCAGCGGTGCGTACAGCATCCGCGGCACGCTGCAGGGGCTGGCCGATGGCACCGAGCTCAAACTGCTGGTGCCGTCAGCAGCGACCGACCCGCTGCATGTCGAGCCGATGGCCACGGCCACCGCGCAGGGCGGTGTGTTCGTGCTCAGCGGGCAGGTACAGCAGGCGGTGCCGGCGGTGCTGATGGTGGGCAACCAGGGCTCGGTGAAGCTGGTGCTGGAGCCGGGCGAGCTGCGCATCGAAAGCGGCGCGCTGGGTCCGGTGGCCAAGGGCGGCAGCCTGACCGAGCGGGTTTACGGCTATCTGCAAGATCCGGACTATGTGGCCGCTTACAAGGCCAATCGCGAAGCCAATCGCAAGGCCTTCGACGGCGTCGATGAGAACGACGAAGCGGCGATGAAGGCCGCGCGTGAATCGGTGGCTGCGCCGTTTGCTGCCTTGACCAAGGTCAGGAACGACTACGACGCGGTCATTCTCGACGGTGCCGAGCCAGCCCTGCTCAAGCTGTTGGTGTTGAGTGAGAACTACGACTGGAAGCGCTACGACATGGCCCGCCGCGCGCAGCTGCTGGCCAGTTACAAGCAGGAGCTCGGCGCGCATCCCTTGATCGTGCAGATGGAGCAGGCCGCCGCCGACTACGCCAAGACCCAGCAGCTGGCCGAGAAGTTCGGCCCGGGCAAACCTTATGCCGACATCGAAGCCGTCGGCGTGGACGGCAAGGTGGTCAAGCTGTCCGAGGTGCTGGCACGCAACAAGCTGGTCCTTCTCGATTTCTGGGCCTCTTGGTGCGGGCCGTGCCGGGGCGAGTTCCCGCATCTGCTGAAGGTGTACCGCGAGTTCCACGCACACGGCTTCGAGATTTATGCCGTGTCACTGGATGAAGACAAGGCGGACTGGACCAAGGCCATGCAGGAAGAGGGTGGCAGCAATGATCTGCCCTGGATCAACCTGCAGGCGCCGGGCTTCGAGGACAAGGCCGCGCAGACCTATGGCGTGGTGCAGTTGCCGCAGAACTACCTGATCGCCGGTGACGGCACCATCGTCGGTGTCGGCATGCGCGAGTGGGATGTCGAGCGCGCAGTGCGCGCGCAGATCAAGAAGGTTGAAGATGCGCCTGCACGTTGATGTCATCCGCCGCGTCGCGCTGAGCGCATTGCTGCTGCTCGGCGTGCTGCTGCCTGGCACCGTGCTGGCGCAGGTGCAGGCCGAGCTGGTAACCGCGCAGCGCTCGGTGCAGCCTGGGCAGCCGCTGCAACTGGCCCTGCGCATGCAGCACGATCTGCATTGGCACAGTTTCTGGAAGAACGCCGGCACCGGCCTGCCGACCAGGCTGATGTGGGAGCTGCCGCCGGGCTGGACGGCCGAGGCGATCCAGTGGCCGACGCCGATCCTTGTGCGCGACCGCGAAGGCAACATCACCGGCCACGGTTACGAAGGCCTGTCGTATCTGCCGGTGCGGCTGATCGCCCCGGCTGACCTGAAGCCGGGTAGCGCGGTCGAGCTGAAGGCGCAGGCACGCTGGCTGATGTGCGAGACGGTGTGCATCCCGGGCAAGGCGGCAGTGAGCGTGAACGTGCCGGTCAGTGCCGATCCGCCACAGCCCGATGCCGATGTGCAGGCGGCGTTGGCGGCGTTGCCGATGCCAGGTTCCAGCGAAGGTTGGCAGCTGGCGGCAACCCGTGAACAGGGTGATCTGACCCTGCGCGTGGCTGCACCGGCCGATATCGCGGAGCTGCACTTTTTCCCGGCCGACGAGTTCGTCTCCTACAAGGTGCCGCAGACCATCGGCAATCGCGGTGCGCGCGCCTTGCTGAAGCTGCCGCTGGATCCCGCCGAGAGCATGCCGGCCGGTGCAGCGCTGCGCGGTGTGCTGGCTTATACCGATGCACAGGGCGTCTACCGTGGTGTCAGCATCGAGTTGCCGTTCGTGGCCGAGGCCGAAGCTACTGCGCTGGTCAGCACGGCCGACCTTGGGGCGGCACCGGCTTCGGGCGCAGGCAATGATGGCGCGCAGTTGTCGCTGTTGGTATTGCTGTTTGCGGTGCTCGGCGGGCTGATCCTCAACCTGATGCCCTGCGTATTCCCGGTGCTGGGGTTGAAGGTGGTTGGTTTCATCGAGCAGGCCGGCAATGACAGGCGCAAGGTCAGCCTGCATGCACTGTCATTCACTGCCGGTGTGCTGGTGTCGTTCTGGGCGTTGGCGGGCATGCTGGCGGTGCTGCGCGAAAGCGGGCAACAACTGGGCTGGGGCTTCCAGCTGCAGTCGGCACCGTTCGTGTTCGTGCTGGCGCTGGTGATGCTGGCCTTCGCGATGAACCTCAGTGGCGTGTTCGAGGTTGGCATGCGTGCCACCAGCGTCGGCTCCGGCCTGCAGTCGCGCAGCGGCGTGGCCGGCAGTTTCTTCAGCGGCATGCTCGCCACCGTGGTGGCAACGCCATGCAGTGCACCGTTCCTGGCACCGGCATTGGGCGCAGCGTTGGCCCTGCCAACCGCACAATCGTTCGTGGTTTTCACTGCCATCGCGTTGGGGCTGGCGCTGCCGTACCTGCTGCTGTCGGCATTCCCGTCGCTGGTCAAACTGTTGCCGCGCCCGGGCGCGTGGATGGAAACCTTCAAGCAGCTGATGGCCTTCCCGCTGTATGCCACCGTCGGCTACCTGCTGTGGGTTCTGGCCGGGCAGTTGCACGAAGCGGCCCTGCTCAATGCCTTGCTGGCGCTGTCACTGTTGGGCTTCGGTCTGTGGCTGTATGGCCGCGGCACCCGTCCCGGTGCCCGCGGTGGCCGCGCAAAGCTCAGTGTGGCGGCTGGTGTGCTGGTGTTGGTCGCGGCGGTGCTGTTTGGCTGGCCGCGTGCAGCGGCACCTGAGGCGCTGCAATGGGAAGCCTGGAGCACCGAGCGCGTGCAGCAGCTGCAGGCCGAGGGCCGCCCGATCTATGTCGACTTCACCGCGCGTTGGTGCGCTACCTGCCAGGTCAACAAGAAGGTGGTGTTCGCCGCGGCACGGGTGAACGACTACTTCCGCGACAACGAGGTGGTCGCATTGAAGGCTGACTGGACCAATGCCGATCCGCTGATCACCGCCGAGCTGGAACGTTGGAACCGCAGCGCGGTGCCCTTCAACCTGGCCTATCCGGCCGGTGGCGGCCCGCCGCGCGAACTGCCCGAGGTACTCACGCCGGAGATCGTGCTCTCCGCGCTGGACAACGCTACCCCACCAGGACGGGATTGAATTCCCGTCCCGACTTTCCCCGCGCCCCCGGGCGCATCTAGAGAGAACGCAACGCATGATTTCGCAACGCCTGTTGTGCGCCGGCCTTGCGCTGGGCTTGATGGCAGCTGCTGCTGCCTCGGCCGAGCCGGTCAAGGTCAATGGCTTCACCTACGTCAAATCCGCTGATGGCATCGACGAGTACCGGCTCGACGCCAACGGTTTGAGCGTCCTGCTGCTGCCCAACCACGCCGCACCGGTGGTGACCTTCCAGATGACCTACCGGGTCGGTTCACGCAACGAGGTGACCGGCACCACCGGCGGGACCCACCTGCTCGAGCACCTGATGTTCATGGGCAGCACCAACTTCGACGGCGAGAACAACGTCGACACCTACCTGGACCGCGTCGGTGCCGGCTTCAACGCCACCACCTCGCTGGACCGAACCAACTACTACGCCACGCTGCCGCCGGCTGCGCTGGACGGTTACATCGCCATCGAAGCGGACCGCATGCGCGGCCTGCTGCTGCGCGAGAAAGACCGCCAGAGCGAAATGACCGTGGTGCGCAACGAGTACGAGCGCAACGAGAACAATCCCAACGGCGCCTTGATGAAGCTGATGTGGGCGACCGCCTTCAGCGCCCATCCGTACCACCACCCGGTGATTGGCTGGCGCAGCGACATCGAGAAGGTGTCCATCGAGAAGCTGCGTGAGTTCTACGACACCTTCTACTGGCCGAACAACGCCACCGTCACCGTGGTCGGCGATATCGACAGCGCCAAGGTACTGGCCAGCATCGGCGACAAGTTCGGCAAGGTGCCGCGCTCGCCGCATGCCATTCCCGAGGTCTACACCACCGAGCCGGAGCAGCAGGGCGAGCGTCGGGTGACGCTGCGTCGCGGCGGCGAAACCGGCACGGTGATGATGGCGTACAAGGCCCCGGCCGGCCTGGACAAGGACATTCCGGCATTGAACGTGCTGGAGCTGGTGTTGCAGGGTGGCCGCAGCGCCCGCCTGCAGCGTGCGTTGGTGGACACCAGCAAGGCGGTGGCGGTATCGGGCGGCATGTACCAGCAGCGCGATCCCAGCCTGTTCATGCTGAGCGTGGCGCTGGCCCCGGACAGCAAGCACGAAGAGATCGAAACGATCGTCCGCGACGAGATCGCCAAGGTGGCCCGCGACGGCGTCAGCGTCGAGGAGATCAAGCGCGTGCTCGGCCCGTACCGCGCCGAGGAAGCCTATCGCCGCGATGGCACCGACCAGGCCGCCGATGCGCTCAACGAATTCATCGCGATGGGCGATTGGACCCTGTATTCCAGCGCCTTGAAGGATCTTGAGAAGGTCACCCCGGCCGACGTGCAGCGCGTCGCCGGCACGTATTTCACCGCAGAGCAGAGCACGGTTGGCTGGTTCGTGCCGGAGAGCAGCAAGTGAACAACGCAAAACGCATTCGACTGATTCCGCTGGCACTGGCTGCACTGTCCAGCCTTGCCGCATTCGCCGCACAGGCCGGCGTTGCCGACACCGCCGTGCACGCCAAGGCCGCCGGCATCGACCTGATCGTCTACCCGATGGGGGTCAAGGACGTGGTCACCTTCACCGGCTCGATGCCGCTGGGTGATGCCTTCCTCACCGCCAAGGCCGACAACCCGGCGGTGCCGACGCTGACAGCCATGCTGCTGGAAGCCGGTACCACTCGCCGCGACAAGTTCGCCATTTCCGATACCCTCGATGGCATCGGTGCGCAGCTGTCCTTCAGCCCCAGCGCCGCGCGCATCGGCATCTACGGCAAGAGCCTGAAGCAGGACCTGCCGACCGTGCTCGACCTGCTCGCCGAGCAGTTACGTCAGCCGGCCTTCACCGCCGAAGAGTTGGCCAAGGCCAAGGTGCAGCTGGAAGCGGCACTGCGCCAGGCCAGTGACAACCCCGGCGCGATGGCCCGTGAAACACTGATGCTGAGCATCTTCCCGGCAGCCAGCATCAACGCACCGGCACCGCGCGAAGCCATGCTCAAGGCCGTGCCGCAGGTAACGCTGGAGCAGATCAAGGCTTTCCACGCCAAGTACTACGGCCCGGCGCACATGACCCTGGTATTTGCCGGTGACGTTGACGCAAAGGCGATTGAAACCGCGGTGGCACACGGCTTCAACGGCTGGAGCGGCGGCGTGGATTATCTGCGTGATGCACCAGCACGGCTGCCGGCCAAGGCCGCCGAGCACAACATCGCGATGAAGGACAAGGCCAGCGTCAGCGTGTTCCTGGGCCAGTCGACCGGCCTGCGCTACACCGATGCTGACTACCTGCCGATGACGGTGGGCGTGGATGTGTTGGGTTCGGGCTTCACCGGCCGGCTGATGGCGGCGGTGCGCGCCAAGGAAGGCCTGACCTACGGCATTGGCGGCAACCTGCTGGGCAGCGATTACATGGACGGCGGCCTGGGTATCAGCACGACCTTCGCACCGGAGCTGATGGACAAGGGCATTGCCAGCACCCGCCGCGAACTGCAGCGCTGGTGGAAGGATGGCATCACTGCCGCAGAGCTGGATGCACGCAAGCAGGCGATGGTCGGCAGCTACCAGGTCGGCCTGGGCAATACCGACGGCATGTCGGCGGCGATCATCGGTGCGGTTGAGCGCGGTGTGGGCCTGGCCTGGCTGGACAACTACCCGCAGGCAATCCAGTCGGTGACGCTGGAGCAGGTCAACGGTGCGATCCGCAAATATGTGGACCCGCAGAAGATGGTGCTGGTCAAGGCCGGCACCTTCAGCAAGTAAGTCGATCTCTGCCAAGTGGTTCGACACCAACAAACGCCGGCTTACGCCGGCGTTTGTTGTTCAGGGCGCCGCGACCTTCGCTGGCTGCCGTGTGGCGCAATGGCATGCGCTGCCGATCGGTCAAGCCTTGGCGTTGATAGCCCCGGGCACCCAGGCTTGGCCTATTGATCAGGCGGGAAGGCTCGACCAGACGATCAATGCTGCGGGCACAGGCAGGTCTTGCCGATTTCTTGCACCCTGCCGCGTTGCGTAAGCGGGGCATTCGCCGTTGCTAATATGCGGCTACCATTGTCGCTGGTGGCGACAGCCTGATAAATGGCAACGCGCGAGGGTAATGGACAGGAACGTCTACGAGCGAACGCGAATTTACCTGCGTGCCCGGCAGCAGCATCCTGCTTGGCAGTTGTTGGCTTGGCGCCGCGCGCCATTGGTATTGGCCTGTTTGAGGGAGTTGTTGGAGCGCAGTCAGGACGGCGTGGAGCATGAGCAGGCGCAGCAGCTGCTGGCTGAGTTGCTAGCCGAATATGCTGGTTTTGACGAATTCGAGATCAGCGGCGATCCTCAGGTGCTCGCCCGTAAAGAGCTGCGCGCCTGGATACGCAGAGGCTTGGTGATCGAACGCGAAGGGCGGCTTTATGCCACCGACGCGCTGGAGACCGCGCAGCGCTTTGTTGAGTCGTTGGATGGGCGGATCATGACCTCGACCGCCTCGCGGCTGGCGTTGGTACAACGCGAAATCGAGCGTCTGGAATCACGGTTGAATCCGGATCCAGAGAGCCGGGCCGCACAGCTGCGCCGACAGATATCCGAGTTGCAGCTGCAGTTGCAGGAGGCTGAAGCCGGACATGTCGAGGTGGCGGATGCGCGCGAGGCAAATGAAGGAATACGCGAGCTCTATGCGCTGGCCAACAGCCTGCGTGCGGACTTCCGTCGAGTCGAAGATTCCTGGCGGGAGGCTGATCTTGGTCTACGCCACGCGATGGTGAATGAGGGGCACCATCGGGGCGCCATCGTAGATACTTTGCTAGACGGCCACGATCAACTGTTGCAGACGCCGGAGGGGCAGGTGTTCACCGCCTTCCACCAGCAGCTCCAGCAGGAAGTGGAGCTGGAGGCGATGAAACGGCGCCTGCGTATCATCCTGCGGCATTCACAGGCGCGCGAGGCGTTGAATCCGGTGCAGCAGACAGACCTGCGCTGGCTGGTGATGCGTCTGGTCAAAGAGTCGGCCTCGGTCATCCGCACTCGCTCGCGCAGTGAAAGGGACGTGCGCAGCTTCCTGCGTACAGGTCTGGCCGCCGAGCATCATCGGGTTGGGCAGCTGCTCAATGAGGTTTTCCGCCATGCCCAGCAACTGGACTGGAGTCAGGCTGCGTTGCGTCGGCAGCCATCGTGTCTACCGCCCTTGGCAATTGCTTGTGCCGGGCTGCCATTGGTGGAACGGCTGCGTTTCAAGTCGCTGGACCAGCAGTTGATGCGTGAGCTGGACCTGCAGCGCAGGACTGGTGATATCGAACAGATTGATGATGACTTCTGGACATCGTTGGACAGCCTTGATCGCGACGCGCTGGTGCGCGACAGCATTGAAGCCATACGCAGCAGCGCAACTCCAGTCAGCCTCGCGCAGCTGGCCCAACGCTTTCCGCCCAGCCATGATCTTGAATCGATCGCGGTCTGGTTGGGCATGGCGCGTGAGGTTGGATGCGAGGTAGGTGAGGTGCAGGAAAGCCTGGAGATGACCACCCGCGATGATCGCCGCCTGCGCTTCCACGTACCGCTGATTACCTTGCACCCGGCAGCCTTTGAAAACTTCACTTGGGAACCTTGAGATGAATACGGACAGTACTGACAAGGGTGAAGTGGACAATGACTTCGTCGCAGCAGCAGCACCAGCAGATGGAACGGCCATGTCGGTTCCAGACGTCGTGCGTGCGACGGTCCTGGAACTGATGAAGTACGGCCTGCTAGAGCAGGCTAGCAAGCCCAATCTGTACCGCAATGCCCTGCTGTACACGCAGGAGGTGGGGATGGTGCTGGCGTGGCTGGGCCTGGCGCTGCGCATTGATGATGTTCGTGGCCTGGCATTTCTGGTGGTCGCTGCCGGCATGCAGCAGGAAGAGGATGAATGGTCACATCCGTTGGTGCGACGGCAGCGGCTGACCTTGGAGCAGTCCCTGCTGGTCGCGATCCTGCGCCAGCAGTTTGTCGCCCATGAAGTGGAGTCTGGTCTGGGCGCGGTGGACGCCGAGGTCGCACTGGAAGACCTGCAGTCGCACCTGCAGGCCTACCTGGGCGACATGGGTAGTGATGCCCAGGAGCGAAAGCGCCTGCTCGGCCTGCTGGAACAGCTCAAGGTGCATGGCATTGTTTCCGATGTGGATCAGCAGGAGCGGGTGACGATACGGCCCATCATTGCCCACCTGGCCAACCCCGAGAATCTGACCAACCTGGTGCAGGCGTTGCAGGCGGCTGCGGGCGGGCAGACGGATGCTGCGCAGGAGGGCGAATGATGGGAAAGTCCAAATCCTCATCGGCCGTGGCCAGCCACGTCCTGACCCGGCTCGATGTCTACGATTGGGGCGCGTTTGGCGGACGGCACAGCGCGACGATCGATCTGCAAGGCACCGCCATCATCGGCCCTACGGGTAGCGGCAAAACCACCTTGGTCGATGCCCTGATGACGCTGTTGGTGGCCAACCCGCGCTACAACCTGGCCTCCACCGGCGGGCATGAAAGTGACCGTGATCTGGTGTCCTATGTGCGGGGCGTTTCCGGCGCCGGCAACGATGGTGTTGGAAACGAGCATATCAGCCGTCCCGGTGCAGTCGTTACCGCCATCTCGGCGCGCTTCAGCGATGGTGAATCGGTACTGCGCATCGGTGCTGTGTTCTGGTTTGAAGGCAGCAGTTCGGCGCTGACGGATCTGAAGCGGCGTTGGTTGTTCTGCCAGACGGATGCTTTGGATATCGAACACTGGTTGGAAGCGCACCTGGACAATCGGTCGCGCGGGCTCAAGGACCTTGAACGCCAGCATGCAGGGGTAAAAGTCTACGAAGCGAAACAGGCCTATCTGGCCAGGTTGCGGACCCATTTCGAGGTCGGCGAGAACGCTTTTTCCCTGCTCAACCGCGCTGCTGGTCTCAAACAGCTCAACAGCATCGACAGCGTTTTTCGTGAGTTGGTACTTGACGATCGCTCGGCATTCGAGAGCGCCAAAGCTGTCGTGGAAGAGTTCGACACCTTGGTTGGAATCCGCCAGGAGCTGGAGACTGCAAGAAGGCAACGTGATGCGCTGCTGCCCGTCGCCAGTGGTTGGCTGGAGCACCAGAAGCAATGTGCCGTGGTGGAGGAACTGAGCGGCTTGAAGGTGATGCTTCCGGTCTGGTTCGCGCAGCAGGCCGCCACCCGTTGGCGAGCGCGTGGGACGGAGTTGCAGTCCCGCGCAAGCAGTCTCGAAGCTGCAGTGAGCGATACCGGGAGGCAGGTGGCGCAAGCACAGAAAGCGGAAAGTGATGCCCAGGCCGGCTATCTGAGGGCGGGAGGTGGTGACGTCCAGCGGCAGCGGGAGCTGATCCAGATACAGCAATCATTGCTGGCCAGTCGCAGCCGCGGTGCCGATGACTATCAGCGAATGGCGCGGGCATTGGCCATGGATGAGAGCCTGACCGCCAGTGCCCTGCACGCCAATCAGGCGAAGGCGGTTCCATTGCGCAGTGTTCACGAAGCTGGACACACGCAGCAGCGGCAGAAGGCGTGGGAGTGCGGCTCCGCGCGTGCGGCGCTGGAACAGAGCGACGCTGAGCTACGGGGCGCTTTGGCGGGTATCCGGCAACGCCCGGGTTCCAATATTCCACTGCCGCAGCAGGACTTCCGACGCGGCCTGGCCGCGCATCTCGGGGTGAATGAAGAGGATGTTCCTTTCGTGGCCGAGCTGGTCGAGGTCAAGCCGGAGCAGAAGCACTGGCGCGGTGCCATTGAGCGCGCGATGGGCGGGGAACGCTTGCGACTGCTGGTTCACCCGGAGCGCATTGGCGTCGCGCTGGATTGGATCAACACGCGTGACAACCGGCTGCGCGTACGTCTGCATGAGGTTGATTTGAAGGCGGAGCCGGTGTCCTTCTTCGATGATGGCTTCACCCGCAAGCTCAACTTCAAGGCGCATCCGCTACGCGAAGCGCTCAAGCGGCTGCTGTCCGGTATGGATCGGCATTGCGTCGAGGATGCCGCGACGTTGCGACAGATGCCCTACGCGATGACGGCGCAGGGCTTGATGTCCAGCCGTCGCAGCTTCTTCGACAAGGACGACCAGACGCCGTTGCAACAGGGCTGGATGACGGGGTTCGACAACCGCGACCAGATCGCCGAACTGGAGAGGCAACTCGAACAGCTGCAGGAGCAATTGGCGAACGCCCGCAGGGAAGAAGCCGATGCACAGGCACAGACCGAAGCTTTGGCCAACAGCCTGCGGTTGCTGGATGTGCTTGCAAAGATCGTGTTCGATGACATCGACCTGCCCAGTACGCAGATGGAGTTGGCCAGGCAACAGGCAGTGCTGGACCGGCTCACTTCGCCAAGCTCGGACCTGGCCGCAGCCGAACGTCGCTGGCACGAGACGACAGCCGGTTTGAAGTTGCTGCGCGATGAAGAGGTTCGCCTCCTCACCGAGGCCAAGGTTCTGGAGCGGCAACAGCTCGATGCCGCGCACAGAGTGGAACGGCTGTTGCTTCGTCTTGGTGTTGGTCTGGATGCAACGGCACAGGCGCTGGCAAGCACGCATTTCGGAAAACTCGAGGAGCTTGCGCTGGAGGATTTCGACGAGGTAGAGCGGCGCCGCAGCGACGAGCTGCAGCTGCGTCTGGACGCGGCTACCAGCCAGCGTGGAAAGATCGAAAAGCGCCTTGTAGCCGATATGAAGGATGCCAAACAGCTTGACACCGGCGCCTTGGTCGAGGCTGGTAGCGATCTGCTGGACGTGCCGGAGTACCTAGAACGCCTGCGGGTGCTTGAAGAGGAAGCGCTGCCGGACAAGTTCGGGCGCTTCCAGAACTATCTCAATCAATCCTCGGATCAGGGCGTGGTGCAGCTGCTCAACGACGTGGACAACGAAGTAGCCGTCATCGAGGAGCGTATTGCCGATCTGGATGCGACGCTGGAGCGGGTGGATTTCCAGCCGGGTCGCTATCTGCGGCTGGAACCGCAGCGGGTGGAGCATGAAAGCCTGAATACCCTGCGCAAGGCCAGGGCGCAGTTGCGCTCGGCCCAGCTCATGGATGATCTTGGCGAAAGCCACTACCGGGCGCTGACCGGTTTGGTGAGCCTGTTGCGTGAGGCCGTGGACCGGCGCAAGACCCTGGCGGCGTTGGCGTTGCTTGACCCACGTCATCGTCTGCAGTTTTCGGTGCTGGTGATCGAGCGCGGCAGCGGCAGGATCATCGAGAAGCGCACAAGCTCGCAAGGCGGCAGTGGTGGCGAGAAGGAGATCATCGCCAGCTATGTGCTCACCGCGTCGTTGAGCTATGCCTTGTGTCCACCTGGCGCGGCCAGGCCGTTGTTCGCCACCATCGTGCTGGACGAGGCGTTCTCGAAGAGTTCGCAGGCTGTGGCGGCACGCATCATCCGTGCCTTGGCTGAATTTGGTCTGCACCCGTTGTTTGTCACACCCAACAAGGAGCTGCGCCTGCTGCGTGAGCACACGCGCTCGGCCATCGTCGTACATAGCCGCAACGCCCATGCCACGATCACTTCACTGAGCTGGGAGGAGCTTGATGCCTACGCGCAGGAGCGCGTGCAACGGCGGGAGGCGCGCGTTGAAGTCACCTGAGCAGCTGGCGCGCCTGCTTGCGCGTCAATGGCAGGACGCGACGCATCGCCAGCAGCGTTTGCTGGACCCGCAGGTCTGGCCGCTGCGCCTGCCTATCGGGCGTCCAACAGCGGCAATGTTCACCCACGACACCGCACGCCTGCGCGAGCTGGTGGCGTCATGGCGTGCAGTCACGCTTGGCGATGTGGAGTGGCGGAGCGAGAGCTACCGCAGTGGTGCCAGCGTGGTGCAGTTGCCGCGCTACTGGGTGCTGCACGACGCTTTGCAATGGGCATTGGCGAGTGCGGACATTGAGGTGCAGCACGAGCAAGCGGTGCTGCAGGGTCTGCTTGCGCAGACGCCACAGCAGTTTCACCGCTTGTTGGTCAGGCAGCGTGGTCTATGGCGCGGTCGTCCCGAGCAGGAAGTAGTTCAAGCTGCCGCGCTGGTGATGGAATTGGAGCCAGGGTTGGCGCAAGGAGCGCCGCTCCGCGGCTTGGCGCGTGCTGGCATCGACAGCAAGTTCATTGAGCGCAACCGCGCATTGGTCACTGCATTGGCGGACCTGCGGTTTGATGGTCAGGTATCGGCGCAGGGTTTGGCGGGCTTTCTGGAAGCAGCCGATGAAGCCGAGCATTGGTTGCTGGTGGTGCCATTGGTGGAAGGGTTGTTGCCTTTCCAGCAGCAGCGCGTACGGGCACGTGAACTGATGATCAAACCATTGCCCGGTGAACGGGTGTTGGTGATAGAGAACGAGCGCTGCCTGCACTTGCTGCCTACGCTGCACGGAACCATCGCAGTGCTGGGCGCAGGTCTTGATCTTGGGTGGCTTGCAGCACCTTGGTTGCAGCAGCGACAGGTGGGCTACTGGGGTGACATGGACAGCTGGGGGCTGAAGATGCTGGCCCAGGCTCGCCACTACTGTCCCCAGTTGCAGCCTTTGCTGATGAACACATCGCTGTTTGAGCAATATGCCAACGAGTTGGCTGTGGTTGAACCTACGCCGGTCGACGCGGCAGTGTTGTTGGGCTTGGAGCCCGCCGAAGCGTTTTTTCTACGTTATCTGCAGTGCCGGGAGAAGGGAAGGATCGAGCAGGAATTTCTGCCACGGCAGACGGTGGTTGCAGCCTTGCAGCGCTGGGCTGGGCAAGGTCGAGAGTGAAACGAGAACGATGAGAGATATGCAGCGGGACGCCCATCGATTCACGAGCGTTCTGCGCGCCTCCAAGGGGCATGTGGCAGGAGTCTGCACGCGTTGGTGCGATGGGTCTGGCACAGACTGGTAGCAGTGTGAGCCGCTAAGCTGAAGTTGCTGAGGTTCCGGTTGCTTGTGCCATCGGATGATGGACGGGCTTCGCGGCTTATGGCCCGAGGCCACCCAGCGCCGCTCCCACAAAGAGCCTTGCAATGCTCCGTCCTCATGAAAAGCGCCGGCATTGCCGGCGCGTTTCCTTAGCGGAGAAGCGTCAACTCACGGTTTCACGGTATTGGAAATGATCTCCACCCAATAGCCGTCCGGGTCCTTGATGAAGGCCAGGCTCTTCATGCGGCCATCGCTCAGGCGCTTCTGGAACGGCACGCCGAGTTCCTCGAAACGCGCACACGCTGCTTCCAGTTCCGGCACCGACACGCAGATATGGCCGAAGCCACGCGGGTCGCTGTTGCCGTCGTGGTAGACCGGGCCTTCCTGGTTCTCGGTGCCATGGTTGTGGGTGAGTTCCAGCACGCCGGGAATGCCGGCCATCCACAGGCGGCGCTCGGCATCCTCCTGCGGCACCTGCACGCCGGCCGGCACGTAGGCCAGGAAGTACAGGCTGAACTGCGCTTCGGCGAAATCGCGCTGGTCGATCAGCTGGAAGCCGAGCACGCGTGTGTAGAAATCCAGCGAGGCCTTGATGTCCTTGACCCGCAGCATGGTGTGGTTGAACACGAAGCCGTTGGTTTCGGCCGGTACCTGGGCGGCGACGCCGGGCTGTTGAGCAAGGGTTTGAAGGCTCATGAAATCTATCCTGTTGCGATGAATGGGGGAGGGCACACGTGCAGCTGCGGCAACGCAATGCTCATGCAGAAAGTTGCATTTGAAATCGCTAGCGCAGCTTGCATGCGTCGATACAAAAAATCATCAACGGCATACCTTCAGTGGCTAGGCGGCTGCGCGCGCGCTGGCTATGCTGCGTCGCAGGATAGTCGTTGTTCCCCTGGTTTTGATGAAGCGCACATGCATTGCCTGATGTGCGCTGGGAAGTGACGCTGGCGCAAGGGCTGCGCGGATTGTTGGCAGGGGATGCCACCACGGACGGAGCCACGGCGTGACCAGCGGCGGTTGACAAGGTTTCGCTGCTCGCGTTATTCATTGTATGTATATACAAATAACGGAATTGTCCGGAACTTCATGTCCTACCGTATGTGCCTGCCGTTGCTGCTGATGCTGGTGCTCGCCGTCGAAGGCGTGCTCGGGGCATGGGCGAGCACGCGCATGGTGCTGCATGCGGACGGGGTTCCATCGGTTGCGGGGATTACCCGCGCGGCCAGCGCCAGCTGTGATCCGGTCCGAAGTGATCCGGTTAAAAGCGGCTTGGTCCAACGCGCATCGGTAGCGCTTGCTTCAAACGGTGACGGACACGACGAGCACACCGGCAAGTCGCCTGCCGGCCATGCCGATGAATGCAGTTGTGCTGACAGCGTCGGCTGCGAATGCCTGTGCGTGTTCACCATCTATCCCCCCGCGACGGCGCTGTTGTTCGCCGGTGCGCATCCGCCGGTAGCGGCCGATACGCCATTGCCGGCGCTGGTATTACCGGCGGGCAGGCTATCCCGCGTCTTCCGACCTCCCATCGCCTGAGCGGTTGTTCTCGCGTCACCACGACGTAGTAGTGAACCGTGCTCGCACCCGCGACCGCGGCTATCGCCCCGAGACAGAATCCCAGCGAGAGAGAACATGTATTTGAAGCCCCAAGCCTTGGCTGCGGCCATCGGCACGCTGTTGTGTGCCAGCGCCGTCCACACCGCCAATGCGCAGGACGCGCAGCCCCCGAATGAAGCCGCCCGCACGCTGGATGCCGTGCAGGTCACCGGCAGCCACATCAAGCGCGCGCAGTTGTCGGGTGTAGGCCCGGTCAGCGTGATCGACGCGCAGGCCATCGAACGCTCCGGCGCCACTTCGGTGGACACGCTGTTGCAGCGCCTGCCGGCCTCTGCCGGTTTTGCCGGCAGCCAGAGCAATGCCTATTGGGCCGAGAATGGCTACGGCACCACCCAGGTCAACCTGCGCGGCCTCGGCATCAACCGCACCCTGGTGTTGCTCAACGGTCGCCGCATCGTCAATGGCGGAACTGGCGCCAACAGTTCGGTTGATCTGAACATGATCCCGGTGTCGCTGATCGAGCGCGTGGAAGTGCTCAAGGACGGTGCCTCGGCCATCTATGGCGCCGATGCGGTGGCGGGCGTGGTCAACATCATCACCAAACAAGGATTCGACGGCGCCGAGGCGGCAGTGCGCTACGGCCAGACCACGCGTGGCGATGGCGACGAAACTGCAGTGGATCTGGCTTGGGGCGTCACCAGCGATCGCGGCTCGTTGATGGCCGGCATCAACTATGCCGAAGGCGGCACGGTCAACATGGCCTCACGCGCGCCCTGCGGCCTTGCCGAAGTGGACGGCAAGCTGGTGTGCTCGGGCAGTTCCACCACGGTAGGCGGCCGCGCGCTGCTGGCCGATGGCAGCCGCGTCAACTTCAACCAGGTGCTGGGTGGCAACGGCGATTTCTACGAGCCGTACTCGGCTGCCAAGCACAATTACAACGGCAACCCCACGCTGAACGCGGTCAATCCGATCAAACGGATCAGCATGAGCGTGTTCGGCGACAGCCAGCTCAGCGAGAACATCACGGTGTTTACCGAGCTGATGTATACCAACCGGCAATCCGACCAGCTCGCGGCGCCGGGCGGTCTGGGTGTTTACCGTCGAATCAATATCGCCGCCGACCACCCGACCAACCCCACCGGGCAGGACCTGTGGTTGCAACGTCGGCGCCTTGAAGAGGCTGGCCCGCGTCACTTCTCGCAGGAGGTGAATACCTTTCGTGGCCTGGTTGGAGTGAAAGGGCAGTTCGGCACCGGCTGGGATTGGTCGGCTGCCTTGAACTGGGGACGCAACACCGGCGTCGACGGCTCGGACAATGTCGCCAATCTCGACCGCGTCGACCAGACCTTGGACCGCAGCATCTGCAGCCCGGTGCCGGGCGCAGCGATTCCCTGCGGTGACTACCTGGGCCATGGCGACCTCAGTCGCGAAGTGCTCGACTACATTCTCTATAGCTCGCGCGATACCGGCGGCAACGAGCAGAAGAGCTTCACTGCCAACCTCAGTGGGCAGATCTTCGAGCTGCCTGCAGGCTGGGTGGGCTTCGCCACCGGTGTCGAAGTGCGCAAGGAGCGTGGTTGGCGCAATCCCGATCCGCTGACCGTGCTGGGCATCGGCAACACCAATCAGCAGGACCCGATTGCCGGTGAATACACCGCCAAGGAAGTCTTTGCAGAGTTGGCTATTCCGTTGCTGCAGGACAACGTGATCGCAGATTCGCTGTATTTGAATCTGGCTGGCCGTGCCTCGGACTACGATCTGTTCGGTCGTGACTACAACTACAAGGCCGGGCTGGATTGGCAGGTCAACCCCTCGTTGAAAGTACGTAGCACCTATGCCACAGCGTTCCGCATCCCGAACATCCCGGAACTGTTTGGCGGCGTGGCCGAGGGCAATCTGACCACCACCGATCCGTGCAGCAACTGGTCGGCGTTGCCGGCGGGCTCCACGGTCCGTGCCAACTGCCAGGCCTATGGTGTGCCGGTTGGCTATGTGCAGCCGGGCAATACCATCCTCACCACCTCCGGTGGCAATGCCGATCTGACGCCGGAAGACGCCACCTCGTTCACCGCTGGCGTGGTGTGGACGCCTGAATTCCTGTCCGGTCTGACCTTGACGCTGGACTACTACAACATCCGTATCAAGCACGCGATCCAGCGCATCGACGGTTCTGCCAAGTTGAAAGCGTGCTACGAAACGCCGGGTTTGGTACATCCCTTCTGTGATGCCAGCAACTTCACCCGCGATCCACGCACTGGCGAGGTGGATTTCCTGTCCTCGCGGCCGCTCAATGCCGCCAACGAGCACGTCACTGGCTATGACTTGGGCGCATTGTATGAGTTCAAGGCAGCAGGCTTCGATGCCAGCGTCAGCGCTGATGTGTCCTATCTACAGCGCTATGACGTGCGACCGTATGAGGGGGCCGACCTGATCGAGTACGCCGGCAAGATCACTGGCGGCCGCGGTAGCTACGCCAAGTGGCGCGGCCTGGTATCGATGAATGCCTCGCGCGATCAATGGTCGGGCACCTGGAGCACGCAGTACATCGGCCGTGCCGATGACTTCATCGCGGCACGCGGTGCCATCGGTGACCACGCGCCGTCGGTGTTCTATCACAACCTCCAGCTCAAGTACGCGGTGAGCAAGGCGCTGGATATATCGCTGGGCCTGGACAATGTCTTCGACAAGAAGCCACCGTTCATCCAAAGCTACACCGATGCCAACACCGATACGATGACCTACGACCTGCTGGGTCGCCGCTGGTACGCACGCATCGGCTACCGCTGGTGATTGGATGCGCCCCGTCGCAGTTGCGGCGGGGCGCGTCATTGAACGAGGACGATGTTGATGAAACCCGCATTCTGGGCACGCCGTGCCCACAAATGGATCGGTCTGGTGATCGGTGTGCAGGCGCTGCTGTGGATGCTCAGCGGTGTCTACATGACCGTGGTGCCGCTGGACGTGATCCATGGCGACCACCTGGCCCACGTGCATGGCACGCCGTTGCCGGCGCAGACCGCGCGCGTCGGCGCCGATGTGCTGGCCACGCGCTACCCGCAGATGGAGTCGTTCCGGCTCAAGCATGTGCTGGAGCGCGAGGTCTATGAGATCCGCCAGGGCAAGCAGAAGTATCTGGTCGACGCCGCCAGCGGCGAGCGCATGGCACCGATGGACCGCGAGCAGGCCACCGCGCTGGCGCAGTCGCTGTATCAGGGCAAAGGCGAAGTGGAGCGGGTGGAGTGGATCACCCGCGCGCCGTCGGAAGTGAAGACCCGCCCGGTTCCAATGTGGGCCGTGCATTTCAGCGGTCGCGGCGACACCACGTTGTACCTGTCGCCGGACAGCGGTGAATTGCTGGCACGCCGGCATGATCTGTGGCGCGTGTTCGACTTCGTGTGGATGTTGCACATCATGGATTACGAGAACCGCACCGACGTCAACAACACCTTGCTGCGTGTTGCCTCGATTGTAGGTTTGGTTTTCGCACTGAGTGGTATCTGGTTGTTGTTCTACAGCTTCGGCAAGCGGAGGAGCGCATGACGCCCTGGATGCGGACCCTGCACAAGTGGGTTGGCCTGATCGTCGGCCTGCAGTTCGTGGTGTGGTTGGGCAGCGGCCTGATGATGAGCCTGCTCGATCCGGACAAGATCGAAGGCAGCGCCCAGCAAGCAGCAGCTGTCGCCAATCCTGCGTGGCCGGCCGCGACAGTGTCGCCAAGTGTGGCGCTCGCTGCAGCCAAGGGTGAGGCGGCAACGCTGGACAGTGGCTGGTTGCTGCAAACGCCGGTGTATCGCCTGCAGTCGCCGGAAGGAACCGAGGTGATCGATGCCCGTGACGGAAAGCGCATCAGCATCGACGCAGCCGTCGCGGCGAATGTCGCGCAGGCGGCTTATGCCGGTGATGGTGTTGCCGCTGCGCCGCGGTATCTGGAGAAGACGCTGGAAACCAGGGCCAACCCGGACCCGGTGTGGCGCGTGGACTTCAGCGATGCGCAGGACACCAGCATCTACGTGTCCGCGCACAGTGGCCAGGTGATGGAGCATCGCAACGCGACGTGGCGGCTGTTCGACATCTTCTGGATGTTGCACATCATGGATTACAGCAGCCGGGTCGACTTCAACAACCCGCTGGTGGTGGGCATGGGCATTGGTGGCCTGTGGTTGGCGCTGACCGGTGTGTGGTTGCTGATCGCCAGTTTCCACCTGCAGGAGTTCATTCCGCGGCGCTGGCGTTCGCGCAGGCAGCTGATGGTCTATGCACCGGGCGGCGCGCATCTGCGCACGGTCGAGGTAGCCAGCGGTGACAGCGTATACGTGGCACTGGCGCGCGAAGGCATCAATCTTCCCTCCAATTGCGGTGGTGGCCAGAGCTGTGGCCTGTGCGAAGTGCGGGTGCGTGCTGGTGCGGGCAAGGCAACCGCGGCCGATCGTGCGCACGTGCCCGAAGCAAAGCGTAAGGTCGGCTGTCGGCTGGCCTGCAATCTGCAGGTGGATGAGGACGTCGAGATCGAAGTGGCCGGTGGCGCCAGCCTGTGGACCGAACACTGGGCAATCGTCGAAAAGGTCGTCGCGGTGACGCCGTTCCTGCGCGAGATCCATCTGCGCCCGGAGCAGGCCGCGGATGCACAGTTCCAGCCTGGCTGCTATCTGCAGCTGCACGTACCCGAGTACGAGCTGCCGCGCAGTGCGTTGTGGTACCCGGCCGAGCATGGCGAGGACTGGAAGGCACTGTCCCTGCCCGCGACCCTGCAGAACAAGGCGGCGGTACGGCGCTCATACTCGCTGGCAACGCCGGTGTCGAACGCCGACGGTGGCTTGGTGCTGCTGGTCCGCTTCAGCCCCGGCTGGCAGGAGAACCGCAAGCATCCGCCGGGCAAGGGCTCGACCTATGCCTACACGCTGCGTGAGGGCGACCGTGTCCGCTACAGCGGGCCGTTCGGTGACTTTGCACTCAGTGGCAGCGAGCGCGAGAAGATCTTCATTGGCGCTGGCGCGGGCATGGCGCCGCTACGTGCGCTGATCCAGCAGCGACTGGATGAGGGTGGTGGCGAGCGTATCCACTATTGGTACGGCGCCCGTGGCGAGCGCGATTGCCCGTATGTCGAGCAGATGCAGGAGCTGGCGCATGAGCATGCCAACTTCAGTTGGCATCCGGTGTGGTCAGGGCAGGGGGCAGACGCGCGTCGTGTGCATGAGGCGATGCATGAAGATCTATTGAAGCAGCATCCGGATCTTGCGGGTTGCGAGTTCTATCTGTGTGGGCCACCGGCGATGTTGGCGGCGACCAGGCAGTTGCTGCGCAAGCTGGGTGTTGCGGATGAGCGGGTTGCGTTTGATGACTTCAAAATCTGAGTAGTTTCGGGTCTGGCTGTTGCGGCTGCAGATGTCAGAGATCTGCAGCTGTTGCTGTTGCTGTTGCTTTTGCTTTTGCTTTTGCTTCGGCTCTGGCTTTGGCTTCGGCTCTGGCTCTGGCTTTGGCTTTGGC